>JAUWAH010000144.1 GCA_030602145.1 Desulfobulbus sp. | reverse complement strand
ATTATGCCACCCTTTTTGCGGTTATCGACCGGAGGGAAAATCTCAGGAAGGAGATTTCTCGTCACTGCGCTCCTCGAAATGACACACGTGCGGCACGTATCAACAGAAAATCATTCGCCCCTCACCCCGCCACCAACACCGAATCCTCGATATAGCGTTTGCGTTTGGCCGGTTTGAGCCGGTGGGTGTCGACCACCACCAGGCCGTCGACGCAGTTGCCGAAGTCCCGGTCGACGTTGAAGTCGAGGAAGAGCACGCCGCCCGGTTCGCAGAGTTCGGTGTACTGCTTGTAGAGGGTGGGGATCGAGGTCCCCATGGTGGCCAGCAGCGACTTGAGGTGGATGAGGTCCTGCTGGTAGTTGTCGCCCCGGAAGGAGTGGGCCAGGTCGGTGACCGGCAGGGAGAAGCGGAAAGGGGTGCGCGAGCAGGGGCGGCCAGCGGTATCGCTGAAATAGAGCTTGTAGAAATAGATGAGCAGTTCCTTGGCCATCTGCGGCATGGCGTTGCTGATCGACACCGGTCCGAACAGGTAGCGGTACTGCGGATTGCGGCGGAGGAAGGCACCGATGCCGTACCAGAGGTAGTCGAGGCTGCGCTTGCCCCAGTAGCGCTGCTGGACAAAACTGCGGCCCAGCTCCAGCCCCTGTTCGAGGTAGGGAAACCGGTCCCGGTCGAACTGAAAGAGGCTGTGGCTGTACAGGCCGGCACAGCCCCGCTCACCAACCACCGCCGCTGCATCGGCCAGCCGGTAGGCGCCGACGATCTCCAGATCCTCCTCGGACCAGAGCACCAGGTGACGGTAGTAGCGGTCGAAGCGGTCCAGGTCGCGCCGCTTGCCCGAACCCTCGCCGACCGCCCGGAAGGTGATCTCGCGTAGGCGGGAGATTTCGCGCAGCACCGGCGACTGCTCGTCGCCGGCGAAGAGGTGAATGGCCTTGTTATCCGGGGTCCGCCCTAAAAGTTCCCCCGCCTGCACGGTCTTCTTGAGCACCACCCGCCGCTCCGGCCGGGCGATGGCCGTTTCGGTGGGGAAGATCCCCTTCTTGCCGGCGCCGATGCGGTAGAGGTGCTTGCGGAACAGGTCGGCCTTGTCCTTGTCGCGGAGAGTTAGACCGCTGTAGGCCCCATGGGGAATCAGGCCGCCGATGGTCAGTTTGAGCGGCTGGCGACGCCGGTAGAACATCTCGCCGACCAGCATCAGGGTGGAGAGCGGTTTGACCAGCATGGAGGCGGCGTAGAAGGACAGCGAGTTGCGGCCGCGTACATGGATGGGCAGGATCGGGGCCTTGGCCCGGGCTGCCATGCGCAGGAAACCTTTATGCCATGGGCCATCCTGAACCCCCTTGGGCGAGAGGCGCGAGACCTCGCCGGCCGGAAAGAAAATGACGGCCTCTTCGGCCGCCAGGGCCCGGTCGATGCGGCTGATCTGCTCCTTGCCGGTGACCCCGGTCAGCACCTTGACCGAAAGCAGGCAGGGGCGGAGGGGCTCGATCGCGTCCAGGAGGTCGTTGGCGACGATGCGCACATCCGGGCGGCTGTCGTGCACCAGCTTGAGCAGGGCCAACCCGTCCAGGGAACCGATGGGGTGGTTGGCGACAATGACCACCCGGCCGCTGGCCGGAATGTTTTCCCGTTCGCGGTCGGAGACGGTGTAGGTGCAGTGCAGGGTCTCCAGGACCTGCTCGACGAAATCCATGCCGCGCAGATGCGGATACCGGGCGGCGAAGTCCAAAAACCGGTCTTCGCGGAGCAGGCGGCGCAGCAGGGTGCGGATCGGTGCCGCGACCAGTGGCCGGCCGGCCAGGCGGGGAGAGTACTGGTTGAGGATGGCGTCGACGGTGAACATGGCATAATCCTCCAGGTTGGGAAAGGGCAGGGAAGGGGTTGTCAGGCAAAGGCCCGGTGTTCCTTGTATCCCAGCCACTGCTCGCGAAACGACAGGGGAAAGGCAAGGCGATTGGGTTTGTTCGATCCGGGACGGTGGACCTCGAAGCGGCTGACGGCCAGGCCGGAATCAGACCGGTCCGCATCCGAATCCGCTCTGGGCAGGGGGGGGGCCGGATGGAGGGTGAGCATCGCCCCCGAGGATCGGCTGGTGAAGAACCTGAGCCGATCGTTGACCGCGGACAGCGATGGCGAGGTGCGCAGCGGGCTCCAGCAGGAGAGTGCGCAGGCGGCCGACCAGTGCTTGGCCGCCAGCCGGGGCGATCGATCGGTGCACAGGACCACGGCGCCGTAGGGTTCGCGGAGCAGCGGGTGGCCGAACAGGTCGTGCAGTTGCCGATGCTGCGCCGGAAGGTTGGCGGCGAGGTGCAGGGTCAGGACCAGGACGGCCACGTTGTGCTTGCGGACCAGGGCGAACAGGACCGTGGTTTCGTCCTCGTCCGCGCCGACCGTGAAGCTGCCGCTGTTGAGCACCCAGATGTGGGCCCCGGTGAAGACGGCCAACCCCCTGGCTGTGCCGCCATGGACGGTTTTGTCCTCGGAGGGGCCGATCCGGCCGGCGGCAAAGGAGCTGCACCGCAGTCCCAGGGTGGCGGTCACCCGGTCGGCCAGCAACGTTCGACTCTGCGGGCAAGGGTCCAGGGACTGGCAGCAGAGCAGGTCGATCCCCTCCGAATAAAGCGATTCGGTCAGGGGGTGCAGGGGCTCGGCTGACGGGCCGATGGCGGTGGTGTTGCAGGTGATGAGGCTGATCATGAGGCGATGGTCTCCGTGAGAGGAATGGGCTGACAGCGGCTGCCCCTGGCCGGTGGCCGGCGGACCTTGCCGCGTCCGGTGGACCGCAGGTTCAGCACCGTGGGGTGAAGCACCTCGGCCAGCACCCGGCCCCGCCAGTCGGGGTGCGGCGCCAGGCCGAGCATTGCGGCCATGGTGGGGGCCAGGTCGACGAGCATCGGGGGATGTTCGAGTCGCTGTCCCTTGCGGACTCCCGGGCCGGAGAAGAGCAGCGGCAGGGAGGGGGAAGACTCGGGCTCTGCCTGGAGGCTGCCGCCGCATCCCATCACCATGATCGTATAGTCCCGGTGCAGACCGACCTCGGCCAAATGTTCCAGCAGCACCGCCAGAGCCTGGTCGGCCTGTTCGACACTGTCCAGATGGGGTTCCGAGCCGGACCCGAAATGAACGGCGGCGATGTCGGCTCCCTCCAGATAGAGCAGGCAAAAGTCAGGTTGCTCCCGCTGCAGGTGCAGGGATGCCTGCTGGGCCAGGTCGCGGTCGACATTGCGGATCGACTGGGAGTTAATCAGCAGGCCGGTCTGCAGGGTGCCCGGCGGGAACAGCGGCCGCAATCGATCGGAGGAGTAGAAGGCGGCTCCGGTCTGGTTGCGGTAGCGGAGCAGGGAAAAGAGCGAAACTGCCTGGGGGGCGATCGGGGTGGCGGCGGAGTTGGTGAGGATGCCATGTTCAATCGGCGCCAGCGAGGTCAGCAGGCTGATAAGGGTCGGCAGGGTCAGGCCGGGCGGAGGCGGCTGGAGATTGGGGATCAGGGCGCCCCGGCCGGCGAGGGCGTCGATGCAGGGAACATGGGCGCAGGCCAGGGATTCGGCGCGGAGGCCGTCGATGATCACGCAGAGCAGCTTGGGCATGGGGAACTCCCTCGTTTGGACCGAGCCGGCACCGCCCGGAGGACCGGGAAGCGAACGGCTAACTGCCCACCTGTGTACCCGTCCGATGTTATGGCCCGATTAACCGCCGGTTATGATTCCGTCAGGAGACGGAAAAAACGGGCCGGCCTGACGCAATCGTAACCGTTTCATAACCGGCGGCGAATACGGGGTTGGCAGAGTGCAGGGAAGAGGATGAACCGATCATCCGAGGTTTCCCAAGCTCACCCACACCCAGAGGTCATGCGCTACGTCCTTGTCTATCTTCCCCCGCCCGCCTCTCCCCTTGGACAAAGGGGGAATCGCTGGCTTGGCCGGTGCGCCGAAAGCGGGCGTCCCCTGGTGCAGCCCCCCTGCCGCGGCATCGATCCCGACCGCCTGGCCGACCTGACCCGCAACCCGGCCCGCATCGGTCTCCACGCCACCCTGATGTCGCCCTTCCGTCTCAAGCCACCCCAGACGGAGGAGCAACTGGTCGCTGCCCTGACCGATTTCACCACCGGTCTGCAATCCATTGCCCTTCCCCCCCTGATCCTTGCCAACCAGGATGGCTGCTTCTGCCTGCGTCCGAGCCATCATGTGGCTCCCGTGCAGACCCTGGCCGCCCGATGCCTCCGCGCCTTCGATCGGTTCCGGGCACCCTTGAGTCCCAGCGAAATGGCCCGGCACAAGGCAGCCGTGCTCAGCGGCCAGGAAAAGAAGAACCTGGAGTTGTGGGGTGATCCCTACGTCTTTGAGCAGTACCGCTTTTTCTTTCCCCTCACCGGTCGGGTGGCGGAGGGGGCACTCAGGGAGCGGGTGCTCGCCGCCCTGGTCGAACTGTTCGCCGCGGTTCTTCACACCCACCTGACCATCGACGCCCTGCGGCTGCTGGTCGAGCCAGCCCCGGGCCAGCCCCTGCGAAGCGTGTGCTGTTTTCCCTTTTCCCCTCCCGCACCCGAACCATCGGAACGGATCGCCCATGACCAGCATTCCCACCCCCAAGACCTTCATCCTGGATACCAATGTCATCCTGCATGATTCGTCGTGCATCAACAACTTCCAGGAACATGACATCGTCATCCCGATCACGGTGCTGGAGGAACTCGACCAGTTCAAGAAGGGCAACCAGTCCCTCAACTACCATGCCCGGGAATTTGTCCGCGCTCTGGACGCCATGAGCGCGGGGACCCTCCTCAACGGCGGCGTCCCCATCGGACCGGGCAAGGGTAGGGTATCGATCAAGCTCGAACAGGGGGTGCACGACGATCTGCGCCTCCATTTTCCGAACCTGGCCAAGCCCGATCATCAGATCCTCAACATCGGCTACCACCTGGTCAGGGAGGATCCGGCGCGGCATACCGTCCTGGTGACCAAGGACGTCAACCTGCGCATGAAGGCCAAGGCCATCGGCCTGATGGCCGAAGACTACACCACCGACCATGTCAAGGACATCGGCGGGCTGTACACCGGCTGCCGCTGCCTGGAGAACATGGACGCCGAGACAATCGAGCAGCTCCATCGCGACGAGCAGGGCGTCGAGGCGGCGATCCTGCCGCTATCGCCCGAGCCCCTGGCCAACGAATACCTGATTGTCCGCAACGGCCGCCATTCGGCCCTGGCCCGGTTCCGTCCCGACGATGGCCGGGTCATCAAGGTCCACCGCAGGACGGTCTACGGCATAACGCCGCGCAACGCCGAGCAGAGTTTCGCCGTTCACGCCCTGTGCAACCCCGCCGTGCCGCTGGTGACCGTTTCCGGCAAGGCGGGAACCGGCAAGACCCTACTGGCCCTCGCGGCGGCCCTGGAACAACGGAACCACTACCGCCAGATCATGCTCGCCCGGCCGATCGTGCCGCTCTCCAACAAGGACATCGGCTATCTGCCCGGCGACATCCAGTCCAAGATCAGTCCCTACATGCAGCCGCTCTACGACAACCTGGCGGTGATCCGCAGCCAGTTTGCCGAGCAGAGCGACATGGGCCAGATGCTCGCCCGGCTGCTCGACGACAAGCGGCTGATCATCGAGCCCCTGGCCTACATCCGCGGGCGCAGCCTGGTGCGGATGTACATGATCGTCGATGAGGCCCAGAACCTGACCCCGCACGAAGTCAAGACCATCATCACCCGGGCCGGCGAGGGCACCAAGGTGGTCTTCACCGGCGACATCCACCAGATCGACCATCCCTACCTGGACAGTCAGTCCAACGGTCTGAGCCACCTGATCGAAAAGATGCAGGGCCAATCGTTGTATGCCCATGTCAACCTGGAAAAAGGCGAGCGCTCCGAACTGGCCATGCTCGCCAGCGACCTGCTCTGAGCCCGCCATGCGACCTCTTGTGACCGATCGATCCCCCCTGCGCGCCCTCGTCCCCTTCTGCCTGGCCCTGCTGCTGATGGCAGTTGCCAGTCCCGCCTCCCAGGTGCTGCGGTACCGGGAGCAGACCGGCGACCATAGTTTCACCTTCTCCTGGCGGGCGGAACGGGAGGGGGACGGCACCACGATCACCGTGGTCCAGCACCAGGGCGACGAGGTCTTCACCAGCCTCAACACCCATGAGGGGGCCACCCTGGCCTGGCGGTATGTCAAAGAGCCGGATACCGATGTCCGGGTGGAGCGGCGGGGGGACAAGCTTCGTTTTGAGGGTCGGTTTGACGGTGAACCGGTCGACAAGAGCCGAACCATCGACCACCGGTCCTGGTTTCAGCCCCTCTCCTTTTCGCTGAACCGGATGGTGGCCCGCGATCAGCCGGAGACCAGCTTCTGGACCATCCGGCCCGATACCCTGGAAGTGCTGACCCTTCAGGCCGAACAGGCGGAGAGCGAGCCGGTGACGGTGGCCTGGCGGGTGGTGCCATCGGCC
>JAUWAH010000280.1 GCA_030602145.1 Desulfobulbus sp. | reverse complement strand
TCGGCCACCGCCCGGCCGGTGAATAGTGACCGGCCGTCGACCACCGGTTCCGCCTGCAGAGAGTCGGCATCGGTTCGTTGCTGCCAGCGGTCGCGGATCGCCTCGGCCCAGCGTCGGTTGGCGGCCAGGGCCCAGTCGGTGTCGGCTTCGTTGACGAACCGGTCGCGATGCAGGGTGGAGATCTCCGGGGCAAAGGTCTCGGTGGTGCGGTCCTGGATGCGATGGGACGCGAGGCGCACCGCGTCCCGATGTCCGCAGGCGTTGAGAAATCCGGTCTTGAGTCGCTGCCAGTCGCTTGAGCCGACGGTGAGGTGCGGTGCGAAGCGGAGGAAATTGTCCGGCCCGGTGTTTTCGTCCAGCCTCCGGATCAGGTAGGCGACAGCGTTGAGGAAGTCGTCTCGTCGCACCGCCGGCGCGTAGAGGAGGACATCGGAGCCGCTCTCCTGGACGGCGCGGCGGATGGGGTCGGCCATGCCTTCGAGCATCTCGAAGCAGAACAGGTCGGCCACACCGTTGATCTCGGCCAGGGTGCGGGCGTGGGCCAGGTCGAACAGGTTGTGCGAGGCGATGCCCAGGCGGACGGCGCCGATGTTGTCCGGCTCCATGCCGAAGGCGACCATCCGCTGGTAGTTGGCGTCCACCTCGAGCTTGCCGGCAAAGGGAGCCGGTGGCCAGTTGGCCAGCGCCGCCTCCAGCCGCTCCATCTCCAGGTTGGCTCCCTTGACGATGCGCAGCCTGATCGGCGCCCCGCCCCTGGCTACCCGCTCCCTGGCCCACCCGGTCAGTTGCCGCTGCAGGGCAAAGCTGTCCGGCAGGTAGGCCTGGAGGGCGATGCCCGCGGTGAGGCCGAGAAATTCCTCCTCGCCCAGGGTGTCCATAAAGGCGCGGACCGTCATCTCCAGGTCCCGGTAGGCCTCCATGTCCAGGTTGACGCACTTGGCGGTCCGGCTGCCGTCGGGGTGGACGAAGGGGTTGCCGATGGCCGCCCGGTAAACCGCCCGGAGCCGCTCCCGGAGAACAGCGACGGTCTCGTCGAAGGCCAGCGGACTGATCTGGGAATACAGGGTGGAGATCTTGACCGAGATGACCTCGACCTCCGGATCCTCAAGATCCTTGATGGAGGTAGCCAGTCGGGCGGCGGCCTCGGCTTCGCCCAGGACGGCCTCGCCCAACTGGTTGAGGTTGAGGCGCACCCCCTGGGCGCGGCGGGTGCGGAGGTGGTCGCGCAGGGGTTGGGGTTCGCCGGCAATGATCATCCCCTTGCTGGCGGCACGCAGCCTGTCGATCAGCAGGGGGACGGCCAGGGCGGCCAGGGGGGTCGGCAGGGCGCGAAACAGGCCAAGCAGGGCCCGCTCCGGGAGGGTGAGAAACGGCATGGTGCCCTGGGTGCCGAGCAGGTGGCGGATCTGGTCGGCCACCCGCCGAGCACTGCGGGAACGGAAGCTCTGGTCGATCAGCCGGCTGAGCAGCACGATTGCGCCGGGATGGGCAAGGAGCCGAACCATCTGCGCCTGGCGGCGGCGCTCCGTCCGGGTGCGCAGTTGGTTGGCCCGGTGCTGCCACTGTTCGGACAGGGCAATGACCCGTTCGGTGAGCGCAGGCGAAGGTGCGTGCATGCGGCGGCCTCGTCGGCAAGAAGAACAGCCCTCCGGGGTCCGGCCCAGCCGCCCGTGACGGCGGTGGCCGCGGTCGGTTACAGCCCCAGGTCTTCGGAATGATTGGCTGCGGCGGAGGAAGGGGCCACGGTGCCGGTGGAGGCTGGGGCCGTCGCCGTGGTCATGCGACCCCGTCTTCCCGGTTGATCAGGGCCTTCTGGGCGGCCAGTTCGATTTTCTCAATCAGTTCGCCCATGTCGATGGGTTTGATGCAGTAGTCGAAGGCGCCGCTTTCCATGCCCTCGATGCCCGATTTGACCGAGGCGTGGCCGGTGAGGATGATCACCTCGACCAGCGGCCAGCGCTCCTTGACCTTGCGCAGACACTGGATGCCGTCCATCACCGGCATGTGCATGTCCATGATGACCACATCGACGGGCTGCGTGGCCAGCAGTTCCAGGGCATCGGGGCAACCTGCCGCCAGGCTGTGCCGAATGTTCATTCGGATCAGATGGGTCTGCACGATCTCCTTGAACGCCGGTTCGTCATCCACCAGCAGCAGGTGGATCTTGAGCGCCGCATCAAGTGTGCAGGTCTGTTCGCTCATGGTTCAGCATGTCCCCAATCTCTTCAATGAATCTGTTGCGGAAGTATCGTTCGGCGCCGGCCTCGGCCATCACCATGTCCACCTGCCGGGTATGAATGGTGAGATAGCCCAGAACCTTGAGCCGGTCAACGAGAATCGATTCGTCCTCCCGTTCCGAACGTGCGGTCAGGGCGTCGCCGATCCGGTCGATGCGGTAGCCGAAGTGTTCCAGCACCTCGGCCAGCAGCTCGATCCGCTGGATCCGCTGGCTGGCAGCGGCACCACCGCCCTGGAAGCGGAAGGTGATGTAGCGATCGGTGGCCCGATCACCCAGCATGGCCTCGATCATGGTGTAGTGGTATCCCAGACGCATGCTGAGATTACAATACTTTTTGGAAAGAAGAAAATAATTCTTCTCCCGCAGGGCGGCGGCTCGGTTGGGGTCCAGGCCGTTCTGCTGCGCCGACTGGAGGAGAAAGGAGAACACGGTCCGCAGACGGGCGGTTGGCGGACCCTCCCAGGGAACGGCATGCATGCCCTCCCACAGGGCGAGCATGGGAATCGAGACGATATCGTCGATGGTGATGTCGGATCGGTGGATATCGTAGCCGGGGTGGAACCCCTCGCCGAGATCGATCACCCACCATTCGAGCGGCAGGGTGTCCCGGAGGCGCTTGGCGGTTCGTTGGTCGAAATGGGCACGCCGGCCGAAATCGAACATCTCGGTGACCGATTTTTCATGGCAGAACCGGGTGATGTCGTGGAGGGTCCGGCAGCGGGAGGCATGGAAATCGGGAGACGAGGGATCGGTCAGGTTGAGCGGGCTGATCAGCTTGAGTACCGCGATCAGGGTCTGCTGCACCGGACTGCCGTCCATGGGATTGGCCGGCTTGCCGGTGTCACGCAGCAGTTCGTCGATCCGGCCACGATAAACGGTCCGGTTGGCGGCGTCGACGGTGATTTCCTCGCCGTCGCGGAGAACCTCGGTGGCCCGGTTCAGGGCCAGCAGGGCGGGGAGGCCGAACTCGCGGCATAGGGTGGCCAGATGGCCGGCCTCGCTGCCGGTTTCGGCCACCAGGGCCACGGCCCGTTTCAAGAGCGGCGCCCATTCCGGCAGGGGGTGCCTGACCACCAGCACGGCCCGCTTGGGAAAGCGGAGCATGTCCTCGGCGTTGCGAACAATGTGGACCGGACCGCAGCCGGCCCCTGCGCAGCCGGTGACCCCGCCGTGGAGTAGCACCCGTTCGTCGGTCGGCACGGGTTGATCCGTTGCCGGGGGCTGGAGAGGGGTCGAGGTGATCGGTCGGCTCTGGAGGATAAAGAGGGTGCCGGACAAATCGATCGACCATTCGATGTCCTGGGGAGCGCCGAAGTGGGCTTCAAGCCGCAGGCAGACGGCGGCCAGGGCCTCGGCCTGAATGTCGGTCAGCCAGGGTTCCATGGCATCCTCCGCTTCGACGCGGTGGACAATGCGATGGGGAGGAGAGCGCTCGAGGCAGAGGTGGCCGGTGGAGCGGGTGCCGTCGACTATGCCTTTGGCGGTGCCCGGAGCGAAGAACAGGTCCAGGGCGTTGCCCCGGCCACCGATGGAACGGGTGTAGCAGACGCCGCTGACCGCCGCCTCGATCATCGTCAGGACGCCGACGCACATTTCCGTTTCTTCGTGGCGAAACCCCTTGGCCAGCCGGTAGGAGATGGCCCGGGGCGTATATTTCGAGGCGAGCACCGCCCGATAGGCATCGATCAGTTCGCTCCGATCCACGTCGAGGACGGTGTGGTAGAGTCCGGCAAAGGAGGCCTGGCCGAGATCTTCGCCCAAACCGCTGGAGCGGACTGCCACCCTGCACCCCGAACTGGTGCCGATCAGCCGGTCGAAATGAGCAAAGAGCAACGATTCCAGCTTCGGCGGCAGCGGGCTGGAGCGGATCAGGTCCTGGATGGCACTGCTCTTGCGTTGCAGATCCTCCAGGTTGGCAATGTCCATCTGCTGGATGAGATGGTTGATGCGCGGATAGAGCCGGTTTTGTTCGAAAAAGAGGCGGGTGGCCACGGAGGTCAGCGCAAAACCTGGCGGGATGCGCACCCCCTCTATGCTTCCGGCCTCGCCCAGGTTGGCCATTTTCTCCCCGGTCAGATCGACCTGCGGGCGACCGATCCGCTCAAGCCCCAGAACCAGTTCACCTTGGCAGCGGCCGAGATTGCCGGCCAGAACGGTGTCGATTTCCTGCTGCAATCGGCCGAAAGCAGGTTCCAGTTCGCTGTAGCGGCCATCGGCG
>JAUWAH010000362.1 GCA_030602145.1 Desulfobulbus sp. | reverse complement strand
TCGTTCGATTGCTCTTACCCCGCACATAATGGAGGTTCCCTTGAACATCCATATAGGCAGCAACGGTTGCCCCGGCGATGGATGGCGACGAAAAGCTCATCGCGAAGAAGAGCAGCAAGCAGGCCAGGAGCGGAAACAATGTAAAGGGCTTTCGTTCTTTTGGATCCACCTTGATCCTCGTATCTGTCATCTGTAAGGCTATTTCCGATGGTTTGACTTTTCCCAGAAACATGATAAGGGTTAGCCAGAAATGTATTCTCTCGTACACGAACCGGCACTGATCATCACACAAACCAGGACTCCGGAGACCAGCCATGTCTGACCAGAACAATTGGACCACCATCTGCCCCCACTGCGGGTACGAGTCCGAAGACAGTGCGATGTGTCAGTCTTGCGGCCGATTTATGGATGAGTCGGTGCCGGTGCGACCTTTTTCCGCAAGTGAGTTGGTGGCAAAAATCGTGGATTCTTGGCAGCCTTGCAACGACGTGGAAGCATTGTCACCTATCAAGGAAGAACCGGAGTTCTGCCCAACGTGGAGGTCTTATCCCTCCAACATTTTCCATAATCGCAAATAATTGAGCCGTCATATCTTGTGGATTTATTTGCGTTTGTGAATTTCCACCACAGCTCCGGGGTTTCCTTCACCCGGAGCTACTTTATTCTCTGGTGGCGCCTGAAAGTATCCTTCAGAAGTCGGCCGATTTCCCTGACTGTCCACCACCCCTTTGAACACCTTGCCGATCCCTTCTGTAGCCATTCCCTTCATATTGGTTCGGATTCGACCTTGCCCGGATTCTTCATGTCTATTGACACTCCGCAGGTTATCAGCATCGGTTATGGTTCGCGTCCCGTCCGGTTTTTGTAACGGGAGGGGACTTTCGGGAGGTTGAATGCTTCCCTCGGTAATGCCGGCGGTGTTAGAGCGAACTGATCCGGCCGACTGGTCGACATAACTCTTCATCAGGCCTTGGTCATGGATACGATTCCGGGTGCTGTGTATGGTTCCTTGCACTTCGGAGTGGGTACTGCCCCAGCCGTATCCGTGCCCGCTGACAAAGCCACTGACAATGTCACGCATATTGTTGATACCGGCTGCACCATGTTGGGTGACATAGCTGTTGAAGTCATTGATGGTTTTTCGGATCGTCTCCGGGGACTCCTCGCCATACCGCTCTCGGGCGTAATTCTTCACCAAGGCTGTGGTCAGATCTGCACCATAGGATTCCTGCGACCTGCTGATTGACCGGGCCTCGTCAATGATGGAGTAGGCCTCTGTGGCGCCGATGCGTTTGGCCACATTGGCCAAGTAATCCAATCCGCGGCCATTGCTGAATGTCTGAGCGACTGCTTCAGAGCGCACTTTGGCTTCATCCCGGGAAAAGGCTTTGGCCGTGTCTTCAGAAATGTGAAAACTCACCTGTTCATCATTGCTTCCAACTATTGCCAGTTGTCCATCAGCTCCTATTCTCGCACTTTTTATTCCGCCGCCGGCCCCCAACATCCCCTGTATTTGGGTTCGTTGCACTTCATTCATAGAGTGCATAAAACTCGACTGATCATTAAAGGCCCGCTTCCAACTGTTGTGGAGCGCGTTGTTGAGCGTGTCGGAGTAACTCCTGTTTTCTCCGCCGGACAGACTATCCCTCTGCACCTGTTGCCAGAGCATCCCCCAGTTGCTGTCACTGCCCAGGGTCTTGGCCGCACCAACCACCTTCTGCTGCACCGCCATAGCCCCCACCTTGACCGGATCAAGGCCATGAACCGAGGCCTGAGTGGTGGTTCTGACTCCATCACCATCCACCGCATAGGAGGCCTTGCCGGCGGCAAGGGTATCCTCCTGGGTACCGGTCCCACCTCGACCAAGGGTGACGACACTGGAAGAACCGTCCAGATTGACTGATTCAGACCGCATCCGGGTCGCAGTTCCATCCGGGCTGGTGGAGACGGTCACCGGTCCGGAAGCGGTGCCGACGCTCTGATTGGCCGAGGCCATCATGGTGGCAAAATCCCCCTGCGAGGTCATGGGTGGAATTTGCCCTGATTTTTGTAAACTCCTGCGGGCGTTCATGGCAGCGGCATGCCCGCCCACCGATTTGTGCAATCCCCAGGATTCAGCGGCAGCCAGGTTGGCAAAGCGATGCTCGGCCATCCCATCCAATAGGCCAGCGGCCTTGGTTTGCTGACGCATGGCGGACGAGAGGCCATCAGGGGTGAGCAAGGCCCCGGCATGACTGCCCGCTCCCTGAACAAGACTGCTCAGGTTGCCGGCCAACATAGCCAGGGCATGGCCGCCGAAGCGGATCAGCATCATCGAGAACAGGCTCGCCAGCATGATGCCGGCGGAGCGGATGACCCCGAACATGGCCAGCATCTTGGTGGAGACCGAAGGCAAGGCCGCCATGGCATAGACGCCCAGGCTCGACTGCCGGACCTCTTCGAAGTTGCGAGCCGCATAATCCATGGCTGCCCCATGGATCACCGCATCGGTCACGCCCCAGGTGGAGAGAAAAACAAAAAAGCCCAACATCACCGAGGCCGCCTTGCCGACAATCGGGGTGGGGAGGAAGAGGACCAGAAACGGAATCACGCCGATGGCAATGGCGGTCATTACTGCGCGGATAACCGGGATCCACTCGTTCATGGTCAGTCCGATCCCCAACCCGGAGGTGGTAATCTTGCGGTCGCTCTCCATCAGCATGGATGTCTCAACATCGTCCTGGAAATAGAAGTTATAAAGGATCTCAGCAATCTGCCGTTGCTGGATGATCCGCTCCGGAGTCACTGCTGTGCCGGTGGTAAAGTTGAGGGTGTTCGAAATTTGATTACGGCAGGTGGCCAGTTCGGTGGCACTGCTGGGGTCATAAAAGGCCTTGCTGCACACCTTGCGGATCGACTCGCTGTAGTTGGCGGCGGTGGCATAGATCGGCTGGAGGTTATTCCAGGCCTGGGTGCAGCTTATGGCGGTGCCGGCCGGACTCGCGACATCGTAGTAGACGGTGTAGACCGATGGGTTGACCGCCTGGGCGAGATTGACCAGGAAATCGGTGCTGGTGTTGCGCAGATCATCCAGGGACAAAGTGGTGCCCGGCCGCATCAACTCAAAGGTGACGCAGTCTTTGACGTAGCGGATCATGGAGGTTCGGGCGTAGTTGTCCTTGGGCGAGGACCCCTTGACCGACTCCAGGGTCTTGAAGCCAATGCCGCCGGCGGTCTGGGTATAGGCGGCATCCGGAGCCGCCGAAGTATCAATGATGTCGACCAGGCCGCGCTCAATCAGATTGAGGGTGCCGGCGGTGAAGACGATAGCATCGGGGATATCGCCCACTGTCTGAAACCGGTTCAACACCGGATCATAGACGGTGATATGGCCCTTGGGCACAAAGACGGCCAGATAAACGATGGCCCCGAAGACCACCGGCACGGTCCAGGTGAGCGGGATGATCCGGGCTCCGGTGGTGGCCCGGGCGATCCAGGCCGCTGCCCCGGCCATGATGCCAATGATCGTCATCACGAAGATGAGCCCCTGATAGCTGGCATCGCTGAAGATCAGGGCAATGCGGATGAAGGC
>JAUWAH010000221.1 GCA_030602145.1 Desulfobulbus sp. | reverse complement strand
GGAGCCTTGAAACCGTTCTGCTGGTGGAGGATGATCCCGCCATTCTCGAGATGGCCACCCTTATGCTCCAGGACCTGGGATACACCGTGCTCCCGGCCGGTTCCCCCGGCGAGGCCATCCGGCTGGCCGAAACCCACCCGGACCGGATCAGCCTGCTCGTCACCGACGTGGTCATGCCCGGGATGAACGGCCGTGATCTTTCCGCCCATCTGCGCACCTTGCTGCCGCATCTGCGCTGCCTGTACATATCCGGTTATACCGCCAATGTCATCGCCCAGCATGGCGTCCTTGACGAAGGGGTGCACTTCCTGCAGAAACCCTTCTCGATGCACCAGCTCGGCACGATGGTGCACCGGCTGCTGGAGATCAACGGCCGCCAGTGAGCAGGGTACAGCAACCGTTTTTGGCGGGGCAGACAACAAAATTTTACGGCTGCCATGTCCCATCCCACTGTCGAAACAGGAAAAATGACTACCTTTTCAGCCGATAAGTACGGTATGCTGACAACAACTCGGCAAGAGTCTTCTTCTTTGATGCACTCGTAAAAAGGAGGAAAACAGCCGATTCGCCATTTGAAACGCAGCAGCAACTATTCGGAATAATGGAATATTTTTCGTCGCTGCGCTCCTCGACATGGCAGCAATCGACTTTTTGCGAGACCATTTTCTTTAGAGGTGCACAATGGGTGGTTTGGAAATGAAGGGCGATACGGGCGGCAAGGCAGGTGATCCCAAGGGCGGCGCGACCGCCAAGGGCGACCGGGTGTTCGATCTCTCCTCGCCGGAATGGTATCTCAACCGCGAACTGACCTGGCTGGAGTTCAACCGGCGGGTGTTCAACGAGAGCAAGGATGAGCGCAACCCCTTGCTCGAACGGATTTTCTTCCTGGCTGTGATCGGCTCCAACCTGGACGAATTCTTCATGAAACGGATCGGCGGCCTCAAACAGCAGGTCGGCGCCGGCTTGAAAATGCTCTCCATGGACGGCCGCACCCCGCAGCAGCAGATCGACGAAAGCTATGACATGGTCCGTGACATCCTCGACAAGCAGGAGGCCATGGAACGTGAATTGCTCACCCAACTTGCCAAGCAGGAGATCCTTGTCCTCAAGTACTCCGCCCTTGACGAGCAGCAGCGCCAGAAGATGGCGACCTATTTCCGCGACAACATCTACCCCCTGCTCACCCCGCAGGGCATGGATCCGGCCCATCCCTTCCCCTTCATCTCCAACCTCAGCCTCAACCTGCTGGTGGCCACCCGCCACAGCGACGACGACCACATCTATCTCAACCGGATCAAGGTGCCGACCACCGGCACCGGCATCCCGCGATTCATCCGGGTCGAGCCTGATCGCCATGTCTATGTGCTCTTCGAGGAGGTGATCGCCAACAACCTGGAGATCATCTTTCCCGGCATGGTCATCGAAAATTGCGAACTGTTCCGGGTGACCC
This sequence comes from Desulfobulbus sp., assembly GCA_030602145.1. Lineage (GTDB taxonomy): Bacteria > Desulfobacterota > Desulfobulbia > Desulfobulbales > Desulfobulbaceae > Desulfobulbus. Next base: position 3,708 of record JAUWAH010000221.1, on the reverse strand, counting down.
GCAACGCCATCACCGAACAGTGGCCGGACCAGGCGGTGGACCTGTTGTCGATGATCGAAACCGCGCTCCAGGACCGCAAGTTCGCCGAGGTGGTCCGCCTCGAGGTCGACCCCGCCATGACCAGGCAGCACCGCGGCATGCTCGCTTCCCAACTGGGCATCAATTCCCGCAAGGACGTGTTCACCGTCGACGGCATCATGGCCAAGCGCGACCTGATGGAACTCTGCGCCATCGACAGGCCCGAACTCCATTTCCCGCCCCACCAGCCCCTGGACCACTACAGGCTCTCCACTGATTTTCCCAATATTTTCCACCTGATTCGCGAGGAGGGACCGTTTCTGCTCCAGCATCCCTACGAGTCGTTCAGTTCATCGGTGGAACGATTTCTGAAGGAGGCCAGCACCGATCCCAAGGTGTTGGTGATCAAGATGACCCTCTACCGGACTTCGGCCAACTCACAGATCATCCAATATCTGCTCGATGCGGCCCGCAATGGCAAGCAGGTGGCGGTGGTGGTGGAGCTGATGGCCCGGTTCGACGAATCGGCCAACATCCATTGGGCGACCTACCTGGAAGAGGCAGGCATCCATGTCACCTACGGCGTGGTCGGCCTTAAGACCCATTCCAAGGTGATCTTCGTGGTCCGGCGCGATTACAACGGCCTCAAGCGTTATGCCCATATCGGCACTGGCAACTACCATGCCGGCACGGCCAGGGCCTATAGCGACCTGGGACTTCTGACCTGCGACCCCGACATCGGCAACGACCTCACCGAGTTCTTCAATTTCCTCACCCTGGGGTATGCGCCGGCCCGCCACTACAAGAAGCTGCTGCCCTCGCCCCGCAACCTGAAGAAAACGCTGCTGGAAAACATCAAGCGGGAAATCGAGCACCAGAGCAAGGGCAACGCCGGCCTGATCCAACTCAAGAGCAACGCCCTCACCGACATGGATGTAATCGCCGCCCTCTATCAGGCCTCCCAGGCCGGGGTCAAGGTGGACCTGATCATCCGCGACAGTTGCCTGCTCCGCCCCGGCATCCCGGGTCTTTCCGACAACATTCGGGTGGTTTCCCTGGTGGGTCGATTCCTTGAGCATTCGCGGATCTACTACTTCCGCAACAATGGGGCGGAGGAGTACTACATTGGCTCGGCCGACCTGATGAAGCGCAACCTCGACCGGAGGGTCGAGGTGATCACGCCGGTGGAGCCGCCGGTGCTGCGGGCTCAGTTGCGGGAGATTCTCACCCTCCAGCTCGGGGATCGGCGCGGCGCCTGGGACATGCAGCCCGACGGCTCCTACATCCAGCGGCGGCCCGAGGCCAAGGAGGAGAAACGATCGGCCCAGGAGGTGTTGATCGAGAAGAGCGAGAAGCGGCTGGCCGAGGCTCGCCGGCTGTACAAGAAGCAGTATTCGAAGAAAATCGCCAAACGCAAGATCAAGTAGGCGGGTGGGGCAACGAATGGTCAGTCGCCCGGAGGAACGGTGGCGAGGAAGACATCCCGGTAGAGGCTACGATACCGATCGACGCTGCCGGGATCGAGCCAGCGTTCATAGGCCATCCGGTATCGCTCGGTGGGTCGCTGCTCGACCAGTACCCGGTTGACCCGCTCGATCACCCGGCGGCCCCACTCGTTGTTCGAGCATCCCACCGCACACATCCAGCCCTCATAGCCCTCCTGGTTTTCCTCGATGCTCAGGACGGTCAGCCGGTCGTCGATCCCCAGCCTTTGCGCCTGATATGTGGCCTCGTCCGGCAGGGCGAGCAGCCCGTCGAGCCGGTCGAGCAGGAGCATCTTGAAATAGTTGGCCGACAGTTCCTGGCCGGAGTAGGCGATCAGGTTGGTGCGTTGGTGGTGGCTCCTGAGCAGGGTATCGATGCGCAGGCCGTAGGATCGATCGCTGCTCAAACCAAGGACGAACTCGGGGTGACGCAGAACATCGTCGAGCCGGACGGACCCGGACCAGCCATAGGCGGCCGCCTTGTCCCTGGTGGTCACCAGCGCCGCCGGCAGGGTGAGGAAACTGGGGATGGAAAAGGCGATGAACTGCTCGCGCTCCGGGGTGCGGTACAAACCGATGCTGCACACCTGCTCGCCCTGTTTGAACCGCTCGAAGTGCCGGATGACGTTGGTGACCATGACGTGATGGTCGTAGTCCGGCAGGTTGGCTTCCAGGATGGCGCTGACCACATCACCGTAGCCCCGGTGGCGCTCCGGCCCCTCGTGGATGAAGAAGGGGGGCATGCTGACCTGCATCCAGGTGATCGAATCCCTGGCCGGCGCGGGCGAGGCGATGGAGAAAGCGATCGCCAGCGCCAGGAAAAAAGTCCATGTCGACCGAAACCATTGAGCCATGCTTCCCCTCCCCGCCACGGCCAGCTCCACCTGGGCCTGCCGCGCAAAAACCAACCTATCTGCGGCCCCGATGGTCGTCGTCCCGATGGCGGCGGTCATTCTTCTTGCCGCGGCCCCGGTCGTCGTCATACTCCTTGATGTACACCTTTTTGGGAGGCTTGTGTTCGTATTTCCGATACTCGTAATATTTCGGCTTGTAGATGACCGGCGGACCGGCGGGAACATACACCTTGCGGTGGTGTTCCCGGTAGCGGGGTACATAGACATCCCGGTACCAATTGTCCTCGATGAAGTAGACCGGCCGGCCGCAGGCATTGTATTGATTGCAGTGCTTGTACCAGTGCTTGACGTGGCCCGGAGGCACGCGCAGGTAGATGGGCGGATACCAGGTGGAAACCGGTCGGACAATGACCGGTTCGCTGTAGATCAGGCGCGGCGGCGGGTATCCGCCGTCGATATCGAGCCGACCGTAAAATCCGGGTTCTCCGATGGTGATCGTCACTCCGGCCTCGACCGTGGCCAGCGTCAAGGCCAGCAGGGTCGCCAGGATGGCCGTGGTTGCACGCAGTGTTTTCATGATTCGCCTCGCATTGCTCGTAAAAAAACACACCTGCCCCCGGTTTCCTCGACCGGTGGACAGGATGGGTGACCGATACCCCGGTCAGCAGCCGTTGAAAAAAGACGGATGGAAGGCCACCACCCCACGGGCGCCCGAGCCACGCAGCGACAAAGCCAGGAAATGTTCCTGGGATGCCTCTCCAAGCATCAGATCGGGATCGTAGACAAACCCGAAACGACGGAAGAAGGAGGAGTCCCCCACCAGCACGCAGCCGTTCGCACCTCGCTGCCGCAGCCGGTCGAGAGCGGCCCGAACCAGTCCGCTGCCGATCCCCCTGCCTTGCTGGCCGGGTTTGACGGTCAGCGGGCCGAGGCCGTACCAACCGGTCGATCCGTCGGAGATATCGACCTCGGACAGGGCGACATGGCCGACCAGTTCGCCCTCGATTTCAGCCACCAGGGAAATTGCCAGGGCGCCGGCGCGGCGCAGATTGTCGACAATCCGGTGTTGGTGTCCGTCGTGGCCATTGTGGGAATTGGCTAAATAAGCGGCTCGGGCGATCGCGGCAATGACGTCGATATCGCCGGGCTGTTCGTCTCTGATGTATATGTCCATGGAGATGATGCGGCTCCTATTTTTTTAGATGGGGCCAGGAGCCTTTTGCAAAATGAACTGCTGACGAGTTTTTTTCGTCATTCCCGCGAAAGCGGGAATCCAGAACTCATTGATTTTTCCAGGACTGGATTCCCGATGACTACCTCGGGAATGACTCAACCGTCTTTTTGCAAAAGCC
>JAUWAH010000106.1 GCA_030602145.1 Desulfobulbus sp. | reverse complement strand
CCTTCCATCTTGACACATGGACAGTTCCTCAAGAAGAACTTCGCCTCATTGCATAAGGTCATTTGCGAACAATAGATTTTGGGTTACATGAGTCCACAGACCGGTCTTACCTTTCACACTTGACCTCTTCTTTGAATTCATCAAATTTTGCTTCCTGTTGCACCTTACAATTTCCGTCCCAAAACTCTTTTTTCCATTCCCCGCGCCAATCAGCACCGATTCCATCCTTGCATTTGACAACCCGTTTAAATTCTCCACGCTTCGACTCAATTTTCACCTCGCACGGGCCATCCCGATACTCCTCCTTTATCTCTTCCTTTCCCCATCGTTCTCTTCCTCCACGCCTTGAGTAATCATCAGCAAAGGAGGCCTGTATATCCAATGCGGCAAGAAGCAGCACAAAGGAGGGTGCAAGTATTTTCATGGCATTCCACGAAGAGTATCGGTAACGGAAACGACTTTGACAGGCCAGGAGAAGCAGGTGGCCGGTAGGACGAGCAGGAGGAAGATGAAGCGGGAACAGCGCATGCAGGGCTCCCTTGATGAGTGGTCGTTCTGAATTGTCTACCGTATCAACATCAGGAAAGCAACCCTGATGCACTGGCAAAAAGGAGGAAAGCTGCTATTTTATCATTTTCGAGCGTAGCGAAAACCAATCGGAATAATTGAAATATTTATCGTCGCTATGCTCCTCGGCATGATAGCACTCGACTGTATTCGAGACCATGAACCCTGGTAATATCGTGGCACCCCGATCGCCACGATCAAGTGCTTTTTTCATGGGGTTGGGTTTTCGTGCGGCTTGCCATGGTTCACCGTTCTTTGTCTTTGCCCATCCTGCTCTCAACCCCCCTCTGCTGCCAGAGCCGCTTACCTCTTGCGCACACTGCCTTTCCCGGCTATGTTGCGGCCTTTTTTCTTGCAGCGCTCCATGTTGCGCCTCTGCCCATTCGTCTTTTTTCCGTGAGTTGCCATGATCCACCTGACCAATATCACCAAGCAGCACGGCTCCCGGGTGCTCTTCCGCAACGCCTCGATGCAGATTCTCCCCGCCACCCGCACCGGCCTGGTCGGTCCCAACGGAGCCGGCAAGACGACGATCTTCCGCCTGATCACCGGTCAGGAGGAGCCGGACACAGGTGAGATCTCCTGCTCCAAACGGACGGTGATCGGCTATTTTTCCCAGGAGGTAGGCGAGATGTCCGGTCGTTCGGCCCTGGCCGAGGTCATGGCCGCAGCCGGGGAGATCACCGCCCTGGGCGAGCAGATTCGGGAAATGGAAGCCGCCATGTCCACCCCCATGGAGGACGATGAACTCGCCGCCCTGTTGGAACGCTACGGCAACGCCACCGAAGAGTTCGAGCACCGGGGCGGCTACGACCTGGAAAACCGTGCCCAGGCGGTGCTGACCGGGCTGGGCATCGGCAGCGACCGCTGGCATTTTCCGGTCGAGTCCTTTAGCGGCGGCTGGAAGATGCGCATCGCCCTGGCCGGCATCCTCACCATCAACCCGGATGTGCTCCTCCTCGACGAACCGACCAACCATCTCGACGTCGAATCCATTGTCTGGCTGGAAGAATGGCTGGTGAACGATTTCAAGGGCGCCCTGCTGATGACCTGTCATGACCGCGAGTTCATGAACCGGGTGGTCGGCCGGATTGTCGAAGTGGCCAACCAGAACGTGACCACCTACAGCGGCAACTATGATTTTTACCTGCGCGAGCGGGAAATCCGTCGGGAACAGTTGCTGGCCAGTTACCGGCGCCAACAGGAGATGCTTGCCAAAGAGGAGGATTTCATTGCCCGCTTCGGGGCGCGGGTGAGTCACGCCGCCCAGGTGCAATCGCGGATCAAGAAGCTGGAGAAGATCGAGCGGATCGAACTGCCGCCCGAGCAGCGGCTCATCAAGTTCGAGTTCGCCGAACCGCCCCGCAGCGGTGACGACGTCGCCCGCCTGGCCGGACTCGGCAAGATCTGGCTGCAACCCGACGGCACCACCCGCCAGGTGTTCAGCGGCCTGACGGGCATGATCCGGCGACAGGAAAAAATCGCCCTCACCGGTCGCAACGGGGCCGGAAAATCAACCCTGCTCAAGGTACTGGCCGGCCAGACCGAGCCAACCACCGGCACGGTGACCATCGGCGCCAACGTCCAGGTCGGGTATTTCAGTCAGCACTCCATGGACTTGCTCGACGGTGAGATGACGGTCTCCGAAACCGTGCAGGAGGCCATGCCCCAGGTCAACATCGGTGTGGTCCGCAACCTCTGCGCCGCTTTCCTCTTCCAGGGCGACGATGTCGACAAGAAAATCAAAATCCTCTCCGGCGGCGAAAAAAGCCGGGTGGTGCTGGCCATGCTCCTGGCCCGGCCACTCAACTTCCTCATCCTCGACGAACCCACCAACCACCTCGATATCCAATCGCGGGAGGTGCTGCTCGAAGCCCTGCAACAGTTCACCGGCACCCTGATCATGGTCAGCCACGACCGCTATTTCCTCCGCTCCCTGGTCAACCGGGTCTTTGAAATCGACCACGGCCAGATGCGCATCTTCGAGGGCAATTACGACTATTATCTGGAACAGATTGCCCCTGTGGCCCTTCCGGGCGGGGCATGAAGGCAGGAAAGGAAACGGAGGAAGTGCTGGAGATTTTTCCCGGAGCTGCGCCGCCGGCCCTACCCATGCAACCAGAAAAGCACCTGGTCGGCGATGGCCAGGTGCTTTTTGCCTGCAGATTGGTTTTGTCGAAACGCCCGAAGGGGAAATGGGTCAACGGCCTGACGGCACGCTATACGTGCAATTTTGACCAGCAAGGCCGGGGGGTTACCCGGCGTTGCCAATGGACAGCCCCACTCGGGCCGGAGTATGCTGCCTGCGTTCCCGCCAGGAAACAATGAATACCGTACCGAATCCCAGGGCAAGCATCAGGTGGAAGATGAAAAAGGTATAGATCTCGATATGAACGGCCACAAACAGCGCGCCGAGGAAGACAACGGTGAGAATGCCTTCGATGACCAGGATGTTGCTGATGGGATTGTTTTCCGTTTTATCCACCCGTTGCCGGCCACGGCCAACGATATTGTATTTGGGGGTGCGCACAAAGGATGATTGTATTCCCAGGTAGCCTTCAATCACCGCCACTGTGTTGTGAAAACTCAATCCCATCGACATGGTCAGCAGTAATGGAAAATACGCGATCAAGGCTCCAACCTGCCCCGGCTTCAATGGCCGGGACAGCAGGCTGATATTGGCATAAAAATAGACCGTGGCCACGCCAACCAAGCCGAGCAGAGAGAAACCTAAAAATCGGGTGTCCACCTCCGACCCGTCGAGGAATGGCAGGAGGGCAACGCTCGAAAGGGCCAGCAGGAGGACGGCGGCAAATATCGAACTGTTCCCCAGATGGGCCAGAGCGTGCAGTTTGGTCACCAAAGTGAGGTTGCTTTTCACAATGATCGGAGCCAGGTGGCGGGCATTTTCGGCCCCACCCTTCATCCAGCGAAACTGCTGGGACTTGATCCCGCTCATCTCCACCGGCAACTCGGCCGGAGCCTCGACGTCTTCCAGATAGACAATCTCCCAGTTGTTCAACTGGGCCCGAAAGCTGAGGTCAAGATCCTCGGTCAAGGTATCGGCTTTCCATCCTCCGGCGTCAACTATGGCCTCTTTACGCCAAATGCCCGCCGTGCCGTTGAACTGGAGGAAATGACCGCCTGTCTTACGGCCCATTTGCTCGATGGTGAAATGGACGTTGAGCTGGAGAGCCTGCAATTTGGTGAACAGTGAATAATCATCGTTCAGGTGGGTCCAACGTGTTTGGACAACGCCAACCCTTTCATGCTGGAAATAGGGAAGAGTCCTTTGCAGAAACTGTGGGTCGGGAAGGAAATCGGCATCAAACAGAGCAATAAAATCTCCTTGCGCCTCGACAAGGCCTTCAGCTAAGGCACCGGCCTTGAAGCCCTGGCGATCGGTTCGGTGGATGACCCGGATATTCAATCCCCTGTCTCGATACAATGACGCTTTCTTTTCACAGAGCGCCGTTGTGTTGTCGGTCGAATCGTCAAGAATTTGCACTTCAAACCGGTCACTGGGATAATCCAGGGCGGCGATGTTGTCGATTAACCGTTCCGCAACATAAGGCTCGTTGAAAAGTGGCAACTGAATGGTAACAAAAGGGACCTGTTCCCGATCAAGGGGCGGAGGCTGGGCTCTTCGTGTGCGACCGATGTAATGTCGCAACAGATTTAACTGAAGAATATTGTAGAGAACAATGACCGCAAGTGAAAAGGCGCACAAACCAAAAAGCAGATAGGACAAGAGACCGCTCCCCAATAAATGAATTCAAAATGAGAGGACAAACCAATCAAGCCTGCAACGCCGCAATGCGTTCTTCCAGGCTGGGGTGGGTCGCGACAAGAGCCGACCAACTTCGCCCGCCGGCGATTCCGGAAGAGGCCATGTTCTGAGGCAGTCCGGGCGTTTCCACGCCGCCGAGGCGACGCAGGGCGGCGATCCTGGGCAACGGGCTCCCCAACAGATGGGCCGCGCCGGAATCGGCACGGAATTCACGTTGGCGAGAAAAATAGAGCACCACCAAGCTGGCCAGGAAACCGAACAGGATTTCACAGGCAATCACGGTGACCATATATCCGATTCCGTATCCGCATGATTCCTCATCATTATTCCTGTTCAACACACTGTCCACCAGATACCCGACCACGCGTGCAAGGAAAAAAGACAAAGACCTATGATCCAATCCAACTCCAAAAAAAAAGACCTTTATTTAGGCGCATCACCTAAATAAAGGTCTTGTTGACAGAATTTCTGTTCCGGCCCCGGGTCTTGCGACCGTCTTGACGAGATCCGGATCGGCCATTTCTCCAGCCGATAACTACTCCCCTTTGTTTCGGCAAAAATACTCTCTGCAGCATGCTGTTGTCAAGTGTCAGTCCGGGTTCTTGCCTTTCCGCCTCGGTTGCCGGAGGGCTTTGGATGACAGCCCACCCTCTCCGGTTCCGGGATCGCTGCGGTTACTCCTCGGGAGAAATGCGAGAAACAAGAATCTTGTCGACACGGTTTTTATCCATGTCGACCACTTCGAAACGATACCCTTGTTCTTCAAACTGGTCGGTTTCCATGGGGATGCGGCCGACCACATGCATGACGAACCCGCCCAACGAATGATAGACGTTGTTTTTCTCTCCCGGCAGATCATTTTTGATATTGAGAGTCAGCTTGACACGCTCGATGGAGGCACCTCCGTCGATGAGCCAGGAGCCGTCTTCGCGGCCAATGAACTCCTGGTCTTCCGAAAGACTGGACGAAGGAAGTTCTCCGACGATGGCGGTCAACACATCGGTGAGAGTCACCAATCCCTGAATATCGCCGTACTCATCAACGACAAGCGCACACTGGAGCTGTGCTTTGCGAAAATTTTCCAGCAATTGCGTTGTGGTGACATATTCGGGAACATACAGCGGTTGACGCAGATGCTGTTCAATATCCAACGGCGCACAGACCAAAGCCGCCTGGAGGAGATCGGCGGTCCTCAGCAGGCCCGCAATATCGTTCCACCCTCCACGGCAAACGATGACACGGGAATAGGGGCAAGTAGCCAAATATTCACGAAGTTCCGAATCCGGTCTTGTGATATCGAGAAGATGAATATCCTGGCGATGGGTCATGATCGCCACAACCGGCTGTTCGTCGAGACGCAGGACGTTGGAAACGAGGATCTGCTCGCTCTCGTGAAACACACCCGCTTCGGCCCCTTGTTCCATCAACAATTTTATTTCTTCATTCGTTATGGATGGCTGTTCTCTCCTGTCACTGCCCAAAAGTTTCAATAAAAAATTCGAGGAAGTCGAGAAAAACCACACCAGAGGCTTGGCGACCCGAGCGAGCATTCTCATGGGCCGTGCCACCAAACGAGCAATCCGTTCAGGATCAAGCAGGCCGAGGTGCTTGGGCACCAACTCACCGACAACAACTGAAAAATAGGTCAAGGCGATGACGACCACGGCCAAGGAGATGGGCTGTGCATACGGCTGCATGGCTGGAATCGTTGCAATGAATGCAGTCAGCGGTTCGGCCAAGGCATTTTCGCCGAGGGCACCACTCAAAATACCCACCATGGTGATGCCCACCTGGATGGTGGAAAGAAAGGAGGCCGGATTGTTCTTCAATATCAAGGCTGATTTTGCGCCTCGCTTGCCGTCTCTTGCCATTTTCCGCAGACGGGCATCCCTTGAAGAAATCACCGCGATTTCCGACATGGCAAAAATGCCGTTCAGCAAAATCAGGACCACAAGAAATGCTATATCCATGGCAACTCAATCAGTTGACCGAAACAATGTTTTATAAAAATGGTGCTGCAAGCAGTATGCTACAGTGGATCGATCAAGCCAAAATTGAGCAAACCCAAGACCGTCAGACCCAGAGCAATCCGGTAATAAACAAAGGGCAAATAGTTGCGTGTGGCAACCAGCTTCAAAAACACAACAATCACTCCATATCCAACGATGAATGCGACCAAGGTGGCGAGTGCCGTCGGACCGAATTCGACGGGACCATCTTTGCCCCACGTTTTGATGAGCTGGTAAAATCCCGATGCAAGAACGGCGGGTACAGCCAAAAGGAATGAGTACCGTGCGGCAGCAATCCTGGTATATCCCATGAACAAGCCCGCGGTGATCGTGCCGCCGGAACGCGAAACGCCCGGAACCAACGCCATCGCTTGAGCCAGGCCGAACAGAAAACCGTGCATCCAGTTGATCTGCTCCACACGACGTGATTTGCGTCCAAAGTGGTCGGCAAGGGCGAGCACCAAAGCAAAAACAATCAGAACCGTCGCGGTGATATAGAGGTTGCGGAACGAACTCTCAATGGCATCCTTGAACAGTAATCCCAACACAACAATGGGCATGGTGCCCAGGATAATGAGCCATCCCAAACGGGCGTCAAGATCGAGGCCGCTTCGATCGACAAGCGAAGCGATCCATGCTCTGGCAATGCGCCCGATATCATGACGGAAGTAAATAAGCACCGCTGCCTCGGTACCGATTTGAGTAATAGCAGTGAAGGCGGCCCCGGGGTCGCCACCTGAAGGTAAGAGCGGTCCGAAGATACGCAAGTGGGCGCTTGAGGAAATTGGCAAAAACTCCGTTAGACCCTGAAGTAAACCCAGAAACGCGGCCTCCAGCCAGGAGACAGATGCGTGTATATTCTCAGAATGCATTGTTTTTTAATAGGGTGACCAGCCTGTCGCCAATAGCTTTGAAGCTCAACAGCTTTAACTGATTGAAGGAATAATCGGTCGCGGCACTGAGAAATATCGCCCCTTGCCTCTCGCTCCATCTGTGCATATCCTTACGGCGTCCTTTTGGCCGTTTATTTCGAGCCCCTATCCACAAGCAGAAGGTATGGACAAGGTAACCTGAAGTGGACAGCAGGTCATTAAAAACATAACTTCAAACAACGGTACGGAGACC
>JAUWAH010000230.1 GCA_030602145.1 Desulfobulbus sp. | reverse complement strand
GTGCTGTCGGCCACCGCCAGGGAGCGGGAGCTGGAGGCGACCATCCGCCGCTTTTCCGTGCTGCCGATCAGCAACTTCATCTTCACCAAAATCGACGAATGCGACCAGTTGGGCGTCCTGCTCAACATCCATTACAAGAAGGACACCCCGATCTCCTTCCTCACCAATGGCCAGCGGGTTCCGGAAGACCTGTTGATGCCGGCGCCGGCTGATATCGCCGCGCTCATCATGAACGACCACGGGAGGGTGCAGCATGGCTGATCACGCCGCTCGCTCCACAGACCAGGCAACCACCTTGCGGGCCATGAACAACCCGGAGCGGGTCGAAGAACGATCCGGGCAGACCGCCACCAGGGTCTTTTCCATCACCAGCGGCAAGGGCGGCGTCGGTAAGACGGCGGTGGTCGCCAACCTGGCGGTGCTGCTCGCCCGGATGGGCAAACGGGTCCTGATCCTCGATGCCGACCTCGGCCTAGCCAACATCGATGTGGTCTTCGGTCTGGCGCCCGGCCATAACCTCAACCACTTTTTCACCGGCGAACAGGGACTGGAAGCCATCCTCACCGACGGCCCTGAGGGCATCAAGATCCTGCCCGCCGGCTCCGGGGTGCAGCGGTTTACCCGGCTCGACACCCAGCAGAAGATGCGCCTGCTGGAAGCGCTCGACACGATGAACAACGACTTCGACTTCGTGCTCATCGACACCGAGGCGGGCATCTCCGAGAATGTCACCTATTTCAACACCGCCGCCCAGGAGATCCTGGTGGTGACCACCCCCGAGCCCACGGCGATCACCGATGCCTACGCCCTGATGAAGCTGTTGTCCAACCAGTACCACGAAAAGCATTTCAACCTGATCGTCAACTTCATCAAAAGCGAGGAAGAAGCCCTGGACGTCTATCGCAAGCTGACCATGGTGGCCAACCGCTACCTGGACATCTCCATCGACTATATCGGCTCAATCCCCCGCGACAAGCTGATGGTGGACGCCATCCGCAAACAGCAGACCCTGGTTCAGCTCTTCCCCGACAGCCGGACGAGCCACGCCTTCGCAGCCCTGGCCCGCACCATCGTCCAGGAGCCGCAGAACCTGGAGCCCAAGGGATCGATACAATTTTTCTGGAAACGGCTGCTGGAATTTGGCGCCAAGTAGCGCTGCTCCCGTGCCCCTGCTCTTTATTGACTGATAGACACCATGTTTCCGCCTGTCCCCCCCCTCGATGACCGTTCACTGCTGATCCGGGAGAACATGCCCCTGGTCGAGCTGGTGGTGCAGCGCATGGTCCCCCAGGTACCGAGCTTCATGACCAAGGAGGATATGATCAGCGCGGCCATGGTCGGTCTGGTCGATGCCGCCAACAAGTTCGATCCCGCCAAGGGTGTCAAATTCAAGACCTTCGCCGAATACCGCGTGCGCGGTGCCATCCTCGACGAGATGCGCAAGCTCGACTGGTTTTCCCGCTCGATGCGCGACAAGCAGAACCACCTGACCCAGACCATGCTCCGGCTGGAGCGGACCCTGGGCCGCTCGCCCGACGAGGAGGAAATGGCCGCCGACATGGGTTTGACCCTTGACGGATACCGCGACCTGCTCATCGAGGTCAGCCATCTGGGCTGCGTCAGCCTCCACGAAACCCTCGACCATACCGAGGAGGGTCGCAGTTTTCTCGACAGCCTGGAAGACATCGGCGGACCGGCACCCGCCGACCTGATCGAAAAGGAGGAGATGACCCGGCTGATGGCCGAGATCCTGGAAGAACTGTCGGAAAAGGAGCGGCTGGTCATCGCCCTGTACTATTACGAGGAACTGACCCAGAAGGAGATCGCCGAGGTGCTGGGGGTCTCCGAGGGCCGGATCAGTCAGCTGCACAGCCAGGCCCTCCTGAAACTGCGGGTCAAACTGATCAACTCCGACCTCTACGAACCCTGAACATCACCGAGGCAGCCCATGCTCCCACTCTCACCGCTCGTTGCAACCATCCTTGTCGGCCTGGCCCTCAGCCTGACCACCCTCCTGCTCCTTGCCCGCCGCCGGCAGGTCGAACGACGGCTGCACAGCGAACGGATCGGGACCATGCAGCGCAAGATCGAGGCGGCCCTGGGTGACGAGGAGACCGTCACCGAATCCTTCAGTGCCAGTCTGCGCGCCGCCAGCCTGACCACCAGCTTGCAGCGTCCCAGGCTGGAGACCCTGGCCAAGGTCGACAAGCAGCCGCCGGATAAATACCGCATCCTCTCCAACCTGGCGGCCCAGGGTATGGAGGTCGAGGAAATCGCCACTATTTTGGGCATTTCCCGGGTCGAGGCCGGCCAACTGATCAGCCTGAGCACCATGGCCAAAATCGGCCGCTGACCGGCAGTACCCTTTTGGCGTTAAGAATCGACCGGAAGCTGCCGAAAAGTATCGTAACCCGCATCCTGTATAGTATCTCATCGCACGGAGCCCCATGGTCTCGGGAAAATACAGCGCCCTCAGCGGCATGGTCTCCAGGGATCAGGCGATGGGCAACATCGCCGCCAACCTGGCCAATGTCAGTACCACCGGGTTCAAGAAGGACCGGGTCAGTTTCGCCGCCATGCTGCGCGGTGCCAAACAGGCCGATGAAACCCGCGGCATCAACTATGCCCGCATTCGGGCCATCAATGCCGACTTCAGCCAGGGTGCGATCCAGGTTACTGATCGGCCCCTGGATGTGGCCATCGACGGCGAGGGATTCCTGAAAGTCCGCAAGAATAACGAGATTTTTTATACCCGGGCTGGTCGACTGGCCCTTGACGGCAACGGCATGGTCCAGACCGAGGACGGTTTCACCGTGCTCGGCGCCGGCGATGCGCCCCTGCAGATCGATACCACCCAGGGCAAGGACATCGTCATTGCCGAAACCGGCGAGATCGCCGTCAACGGCACTCCCTCCGGTGGCCGCCTGCAAGTGTACGGCATCGACGACCCGAAAAAACTGGTCAAGGTAGGGCAATCGCTTTACAAGCTCCCCGAAGGCAACGATCAGCCCCTGGCCGACTTCCGGGTCATTCAGGGCGGCCTGGAGACCTCCAACGTCAACATGATGGAGGAGATGACCGCCATGATCGCGGCCCAGCGAATCTTCGAGGCGCATGCCAAGACCCTGGAGAGCTATTCCAAACTCGGCGACAAGCAGGACGAACTCGGTTCGCTCGGTTGATACACGGATAATTTTTTCTGACCATCCAGCGGCCAGACCGCCAAAGACGAGGCATCCCCCATGCGATCACTCTGGACAGCAACCACCGGCATGTCGGCCCAAAATCTCAACATGGACGTCATCGCCAACAACCTGGCCAACGTTTCCACCTCCGGGTTCAAGAAGAGCCGCGCCGACTTCCAGGATCTGCTCTACCAGATCATGAAGGTGCCGGGATCGCCCACCTCGGCGGACACCAAGTCGCCCACCGGCATCCAGGTGGGACTGGGCGTCAAACCGGGAGCGGTCACCAAAATTTTCACCGAAGGCGACATCATCCAGACCGGCAACACTCTGGATGTGGCCATCGAGGGCGCCGGGTTTTTTCAGGTATCCCTGCCCGACGGCACCACCGCCTACACCAGATCCGGCAACCTCAAACTGGACGGCGACGGCCGGATCACCACCTCCGACGGCTACCCCATCGAGCCCGAGATCATCATCCCCGAGGACGCCCTGCAGATCACCATCAGCCAGAACGGCGTGGTCAGCGCCATCCTCGGCGCCGACACCACCTCGACCGAACTGGGCAATATCGATCTGGCCGACTTTGTCAACGATGCCGGCCTGATCGCCATCGGCAAGAACCTGTTCCGCGAAACCGAGGCGTCAGGAGCCGCCCTGATCGGCACACCGGGCGACAATGGCATCGGCACCCTGCTGCAAGGCTATGTGGAGAACTCCAACGTCAACCTGGTCGAGGAACTGACCCAGATGATCACCGCCCAGCGGGCTTTTGAAATCAACTCCAAGGTGATCACCACTTCGGACGAAATGATGCGAACCGTTACCAACATGGTGTAACACGTTGCTTCGAAGCGCTCTTTTTTTCATCATTTCCTGGATAATGCTCCTGCCGCCCATGGTCGCGGCCCAGACAGCGGTCCACTTCCAGGCCAAGGCCACGGTGAGCGGACCGAAAGTCACCCTGGCCGATATCGCCGCCATCACCCCGGCCGGCCAGGAAGCCACTCGCATCGGACTCCTGCCGGTGGCAAGCGCACCTGCCCCCGGCAAGACCAAGGAACTGTCGACGGTGTCGGTGATTTCCGCCCTGCGCAACCGACCGGAAGTTGCCGGGGTCGACTGGCAGGGCAGCCCGACCATCGTTGTCGAGCGGGCCGGCCAGACCATCGGTCAGGCCGAACTCCAGGCGATGATCGAAGGTTTTCTGGTCGAGAATTCGGCCAAACTGCCCAAAGCCGAGGTCCGACTCACCGGGATGCGAGCGCCGGAAACCCTGACCCTGCCGGCCGGCAGGCTGAGCTGGCAGGTGACGCCTTCCCGACCGGGCATCATCGGCAGCACCAGCTTTAATGTCGCCCTGCTGGTCGACGGCAAGCCGGCCTCCACCTGTGTGGTCCGGGGACGGCTCGAGGCCATTGCCGAGGTGGCCACCGCAACCACCACCCTGCACAGGGGCGATGCGCTCACCGAGGCCGACATTGTCATGGAACGCCAGGATATCGGCGCCATCGACCATCCGTTCTTCAGCAGCGACGAGTTGCTCGGCATGCAGGTGGCACGCATGGTCACTCCCGGCACGGTACTCAGACGCGATCATATTGTCCTGCCGCCGGTGATCAAGGATGGCGAAATGGTGAGGCTGTTGGCCCAGCGAGGCCCCATGCAACTGTTCACCAATGGCCTGGCCAGGGGTGACGGTCGATTGGGCGAGACCATCGCGGTGAAAAACATCGCCTCAAACAGGATTGTTCATGGCCGGGTCGACGGTCCCGGCGTTGTGACCGTGGAGTTTTGACTATGCGCCCCCTCTTCGCCTTACCCCCTCATTCGCGGCCCGTTGTCCTCAC
>JAUWAH010000291.1 GCA_030602145.1 Desulfobulbus sp. | reverse complement strand
GGAAAAACTGGTCACCTTCATGGCGGATTTCGCCAAGAAGAACGGCTGACGTTTGCTGATTGCCCCCTATCCGCCACCTATGGTCGCGGATAGGGGAACTCGACCAGTCGTGGACTATCAAGGAGATATCATCCGGCCACCCAGCGAGGCCTTTTCCTTGATCCTCCAGGTTACCACCGGCTGCTCCCACAACCGTTGCACCTTCTGCGGTGCCTATCGCGACAAGCCCTTCGCCGACAAGCCATGGCAGCAGATTGAGGCGGATCTCGACTTTGCCGCCGCCTGGTGCAGGCGCCAGACCACTCTTTTTCTTGCCGACGGCGACGCCCTCGCCCTGCCCCATGCCCACATGCTGACCCTGCTCAGCCGCATCCGGGAAAAAATGCCCTGGGTCAGGCGGGTGAGTGCCTATGCCACCTGTCAGAACATAGCGGCCATAAGCGATCAACATCTCCGCGAATATCGCGACTTGGGCTTGAGCCGCCTCTACATGGGCCTTGAAAGTGGGCATGATCCCACCCTGAAGTCCATAGCCAAAGGAGTAGACAGCAGCCAAATGATTGTCGCCGGCCAGCGGGTGCGTGCAGCCGGCATCTTTTTATCGGTCACCTGCCTGCTCGGTATCGCCGGCACCGATCACTCACAGGATCATGCTCTGGCCACCGCCTCGGCTCTCAATCGGATGCAGCCGCATCAGATCGCCGTGCTCACCCTGATAATGCTTGCCAACACCCCTTTGTACCGGCTATGGACGAACGGCCGCTTCGCCCTCCCCGATTCTGGCCAGTTGTTGCGTGAACTGTTCTCCATGGTGGCGGCCCTGGAGCCGTTTCGCACCCAATTCCATGCCAACCACGCCTCGAACTATTTGGCATTGAGCGGGCGCCTGCCCAAGGATCGGCAAACCATCCTGGCTGCCATCGATCGGGCACTTGCCGGTCAGATGGTTTTAAGGCCGGATCAATCGCGCAGACTCTAACTCGCATTGAAGAACCAGAGTTCAACAGAAAAGCGAAAACACTTGATATCAAGCATGAACACCAGCCAGCCCAAAACCGACCTGAAAAACCTGACCCAGGAACAACTGGTTCGCTTCGTTGAGTCATTGGGTCAGCCCTCGTTTCGAGGCCGCCAGATCCTGGCTTGGATCTACAGGCCGGGCATCACCGATTTCGGCCAGATGACCGATCTGGCCAAGGTTTTTCGGGAAGCGCTGGCCCAATCGGCGACCATCAGCCGTTTCGACCGGTACATGGTGGAGCATTCTACTGATGGTGCGGTCAAATTCGCCTTTCGCCTCGATGGCGGCAACCTAATCGAATCGGTGTTCATACCCGAAGAGGATCGCACCACCCTCTGCGTTTCCTCGCAGGTCGGTTGCGCCATGGGCTGCACCTTTTGCCTGACCGGCTCCATGGGGTTCACCCGCAACCTGACCACTGCTGAAATCATCAATCAGGTCTGCGCGGTGCGCGATTGGGCGCTTGCCCATGGGCAGGGTCCGCTGACCAACATCGTCTTCATGGGAATGGGCGAGCCCCTGGCCAATTTCGACCATCTTGTCGACGCCATCTCCATTCTCACCGAGCAACGCGGCCTTGACTTTTCCAATCGGCGGATCACCGTGTCCACCTGCGGCCTTGTACCGCAGATGCGGCTGCTGGGTGAACGCACCGATGTCAACCTCGCCGTTTCCCTGCATGCCGCCGACGATGCTGTGCGCTCAGGACTGATGCCGATCAACCGTCGCTATCCGATCGGGGAACTGATCGAAGCCTGCCGTACCTATCGCCAAAAGCGACGCAAGCGGATCATGTTCGAATACACCTTGCTGGCCGGCATCAACGACAGCGATGGCGACGCGGAACGCCTGGCGGATTTGCTGCGGGATGTACCTTGCAAAATCAATGTCTTGGCTGTCAATCCTACCGGTGAGACAACTTTTAGAAGTCCGGAGCCGGAAGGTATTCTCCGGTTTCAGCGCATTCTTCGAGACCGCGGTTTCACGGTCTTCATTCGTCAGAGCCGGGGCGAGGATATCTCGGCGGCGTGCGGCCAGTTGGCTGGCACGGGATGGCGGGAGGAGGTGGTTGAGGAGGCTGCTCCTTTAGGGGCGGATGGTTGTCAGTTTAAATAAACCTGCTGATGCCGAACGGCCGGCTTATTCCTTGATGAAACTGCCGAAGGTGAACACGCCTTCATTGAGCTGCACCCGACTGAGCAGCGAATTGTACTCCTCATCAGAGGTACTCATGCCACCACTGCCCCATGAATAGGAGCCGCCGACCCGGTCACCCTCGTTGAAGAACAGGATGCCGCCATCATTTTTCTTGACCAGTTGCACATCGATGAAGCCGGAAAACTGTTTCTGTCGAAGACGAAAGATGAGGTCGGGCAACGGAATTTCCGTAGACTTCAACGATGCCTTGGCCCGCTGAAACGACGGCATTTGGGCCCAAAAATAGATGGCATTGACATCGAGTTGGAATACCTTGATGGTGAAGCTGGAACTATAGAAGGCCGAACGAGCGATCTCCAGGGAGGAGGCCAAAGAGGCCGGATTGCCCTTTTCCTGCATGAGGCTGTTGATCACTTCGTTTTCGTTGAAATAGATCATCATCTCCTGCCGTGAAGAATGGCAATGGATGCCGCCTGTACCGATTTCCCCCTGCATGTGCTCGATGAATTTTTCGAGGTGCAGGTAGTAGCTATTCAGGCCGTACAGGTAGGGCTTTTCTCGCGGGATGAGCATGGGATGCAGCTAGCAGAGGATGATCGTCTGGTACCTGAAAGCGCGGAAAGAACTCACGCCGCCGGATTTATTTGTCAGGCCGGGGTGCGTTCTTCCCGTCATTATCGGCGGCCTGTTTGATGACCACAATGATATGGCCGCATTCCTGGCAAGTGAATCGGGCTCGCTCCCCCTTCATTTTCGACTCGTCGATGTTGTACTTCTTTGAACATTCTTCACAGATAGCCAGCATGATCACCCTCCCTTGGTGCTTTTCCGGACAAGGTCGATTTTGGTCGCCGCATTGTGTTGTGCACTTGATTCTGTTATAGGGTGCCTGTGAAGATCGGTCAAATAAAATTTTAACAAATCAAGATGTTGTCGGTCATTTCCTCCCCGATCCCTGCAATGGGGGCTTCGTCGAGGGAGGCACAGGAAAGCAAGAGTCAGCGGTGAATCCTACCCAGTAGCCAAGCCATGTTCCTGGCCAACTCGTGCATGGTGGCGATACCTTCCTTGTCCTCGGCCACCTCCCCTTTTTCTCGGCCGAACCCCATATTCCAGTAGGAGGAACCGACAATGATCATCTGACCGATGGTGAAAAAATGGTTGATCGAATCAAAGGCGTGGATGGCACCGCCTCGACGCTGGGTGACGATGGCGGCGCCGAGCTTGCGTTTGAACATGTCCCCGTTGGCTCGCGAGGTCATGCCGGCCCGATCGATCAGCGCCTTGGTCTCGGTGGAGATATCGGCGAAATAGGTGGGTGAGGCGATGACGATGGCATCGGCGGCCTGCATTTTTTCGATGCAGGCGTTGATACAGTCGTGGTCGACAATGCAACGACCGTCCTTGCGTTTGAAGCACTGGTAACAGGCGATGCAGCCGTGGGGGTGTTCGCCGGCCAGTTGCACCATTTCCGTGCCAATATTTTCCTTTTCCAACTCTTCGAACAGATAGCCGATCATCATTGCTGTGTTGCCGTTTTTCCTGGCACTGCCATTGAACGCTACAACCTGCATCATGCACCTCCCGAAACCCCTCGTCTCTTGGTGGTTTGGCGGCCGGAAACCATCCTGTAGTCCGCCGACCATTTCTTCTCCGCTTACCGGGTCTGCCGTAAAAAAGCAAGCAGATTAACGGCATGGCCCCGTATGGGCACGGCTTCGCTTCAATTTGCGCGCCCTTTTCTACTCCTGTCACCCCGTCCCAGATCCCCGCTTTGGTCCGCCGGAGGGGAACATCCGCCAGCTTGTAGGTATTATTGATATTTACCAATTTTTTATTGACAGAGAGGGGAGGGTATATTTCCATCTGCGAGCAATAAACACGCTCCCCTGCCGGAACCCCTTCGTCGTGCTGCCCGCAGACGATAGAGTTGCCAGGCCGGAGCCCGACACGACGAACTTTTTTCAGGAATAATCATGGTTGACAAAGAAAATGATGAGGAAGATGGCCAGATTGAGGAATGTTCAATCTGTGGCGGCGACATCATCGTGGACGGCTTTTGCGAGGAAGAGGATGTTGTCTACTGCAATGACTGCGAGGCCGAATTTCTGATTCGCTCC
>JAUWAH010000297.1 GCA_030602145.1 Desulfobulbus sp. | reverse complement strand
GCCGCACCGCCACACCCGCTGCCCGCACCGGCCGCCAAGGCTGCCCAAGCCGAATCCGGGACCAAGAAACACCAGACAGCCGCGAGACAGATCGGCGCCACTGACCCGATCCAAACGAAGCAGGACACTGGTTCGGATAATATCCCCAGCCCCCCTCCGACCCCGGTGTCGCAACCAGCCGAGGTCGAAGCGCCGCCATCAGATCCACCGCCGCCCTCGCAACCCCAAGGGATTGGATCGGCCGACAGCAAAGCACCTGAACCCCGGCCGACCGGTGATGACCTTCCGGTAAAAAAACGAATCCGCCAGAACTGGGACGGTTTTGTCAAATATGTCCGGGAACGACAACCCTGGGTGGCCGCCTCGCTCCAGATGGCGCAATCAGTGGAATGTGTCGGCGAGGATCTGGTCATCCGGTTTGTCGACAGCACGGAGTGCACCCTGTTGAAACAATCGCGCACCATCAAGGCGTTGACGGAATTTGTGCTCGACTTTTTTCAGGAAAATCTGCGTGTCCGCCTCGAGGTCCCAGGATCCGACGGCTGCACCCCCGATGCCAACAATGGCCTGGCACCGCTCCAGGAAAGGCGTGCCCTGGCCAACGACCCCCTGGTGTTGACAGCTCTCGACGTGTTTACCGGCCAGATCGGGGAAATCCGTGTCGGCCAGCGATACCGGACCGGAGCCCCCGAGACCAGGGGGCAAGCCGACGAAGAAGAACAGACAGCCGCCGATGACTGAGGGCCCTATGGCCCTTCAGGCTGATGCCACCCATCGACACCACCAACTCAATCCGAATCGTGCCATGAATATCAGCGAGTTAATGAAACAGGCCCAGCAGTTCCAGGAAAAGCTCTCCACGGTGCAGAATGAACTTGGCCAGCGCCAGGTCACCGGGTCTGCCGGAGGGGGCATGGTCACCGCCACCTTCAATGGGAAGGGCGAGTTGCTCGATCTCAGCATCGAACAGGCCCTGGTCACGCCGGAAAACACCCAGATGCTCCAGGATCTGGTGGCCGCCGCGGTCAACGATGGCCTCAATAAGGCTAAGGAATTGGGCAAAACGGAAATGGCCCGGCTTACCGGCGGCCTTTCCATTCCGGGGCTGCTCTAGATGCAGATCATCCCGCCGGCCCTGGAACGGCTGATCGCCGATCTCACCCGCCTGCCCGGCATTGGTCGTAAATCGGCTACCAGGCTTGCCCTCTATATCCTGCGCCGCCCGGCCGGCGAGGCCCGGAACTTGGCCAATGACCTGCTGACCCTGCACGAGACCATCCGTCTCTGCCGCCAATGCTGCACCTTTTCCGAAACCGATCCCTGCGCCATCTGTGGCAATCCCGGACGCAACGGGCGGCTCATCTGCGTGGTCGAGGAACCCGGCGACCAGATCGCCATAGAAAAAACCGGCGCCTTTCGCGGTGTGTATCACATCCTCCACGGAGTGATCGCCCCCATGGACGGCATCGGTCCCGATGAACTGAAAATCAATGAGTTGCGACAGCGTGTGGCAACAGGCCGGGTCGACGAGGTGCTGATCGCCACCAGTTCAACCGTGCCGGGCGAAGCGACCGCCTCCTACCTGGCCGAAATTCTTCAGCAAACAGGTGTTCGGCTCAGTCGCCTTGCCTGTGGCATTCCCATGGGTATGGACATCAAATATGCCGACGAGCATACCCTGGCAAAGGCCATTTCCTCCCGGCAGGCTTTACCGGACATCTCCTGATACGCCTTCACTCCCGCCGGCCCGTTCGACTCCCCGGCCCCGATCCCCGTGTTCTCCTGTCCGGTCAGTCCATTGAAAACGTTGACGTTTTCTTGATTGTCGCGTACATCATAACCAGCACCTTTTTGCCTGCCTCAATCACCCTTCGTAATCGGCATGCAATCCGAGGAGCCCATTGGCCTGTCGGCCCGATCCCCTGCGGTATGCATTGCCTAAGCGACCGCACGCACCGCAAGGTTTTCCGCCGCAACCGGGATTTCTTTGCCGATTCGTGGAGCATGAAGACCCCAGACAAGGAGATTGCCATGATTCATCTCGTCGAAACCGACATCACCACCCTGAAAGTCGATGCCATTGTCAATGCCGCCAACGAGACCCTGCTCGGTGGCGGGGGCGTTGACGGTGCCATCCATCGGGCCGCCGGTCCGGAACTGCTGGAGGAATGCCGGACCATCGGCGGCTGCAAGACCGGCCAGGCCGTACTCACCAAGGGATACAACCTGCCGGCCAAACATGTCATTCACACCGTGGGACCTGTCTGGCAGGGCGGCAATAACAATGAGCCGGCGCTGCTGGCCAGTTGCTACCGCAGATGTCTGGAACTGGCCATAGAAAACAATATCGAGTCGATCGCTTTTCCGGCGATCAGTTGCGGGGCCTACGGTTTTCCCCTCGACGAAGCCGCCGACGTCGCCGTTGACACCATTCAATCCTTCCTCAACCGCAACGGCAAACCCAAGGATGTCTATATCGTCTGTTTCCAGTCCAGGGCCAAATTTGCCTTTGCCCAGGCCATTCGAGGACTGGAGGAATAACGGGTGCTCACCGCCGGCCCGGTCGGCGCCACGGAGCCGGCTGGCCATGATCCGTGCCGGGACCTGTTCGCCTACGGCACGCTGATGTGCGCCGAGATCATGGCCGAAGTGGCGGGGAAGAGGTTGCCTTACACACCGGCGGTGCTGACCGGGTACGGTCGCTTTTTGGTCCGGGGTGAACAGTATCCCGGGGTGGTGGACGACCCGGCAGGCACGGTATCGGGGTTGGATTACCACGACATCGATGCGACCGGCTGGCAACGGCTCGACCGGTTCGAGGGTGAGATGTACCAGCGCAGGCCGGTAACCGTGCAATTGGCCGGCGGCGGCTTGGCGCAGGTTGACTGCTATGTGATCCGTTCGGCCTTTCTCCACCGACTGACCAGGACAGAGTGGGATTATACCGCCTTTGTTCTTCGCGGTAAAAGGATGTTCCAGCAACAATATTTCGGCTTCAAGGCGATCGACTGAACAAGCGGCGCCACCCAAGATCGTCATCTGACTTTCACCCCAGGCAAGGAGTCGCCATGCGCATAGGAATCGATATCGGCGGGACCCACACCGACGGCGTGCTCATCGATGGCAGCCGATTGGTCGCCGCCGCCAAGGCACCCACCAACCACGACAACCTGCTGGCCTCGATCAGCCAGGTGCTCCATGCGGTGCTGGCCGGACAGGACCCGGTCCGGGTTCGGACCCTCAACCTGAGCACGACCCTGACCACCAATGCCATCATCACCGGCCGGACCGAACCGGTGGGTGTGCTGGTGGCGGCCGGACCGGGTATCGCCCCGAAACACTACCGGATCGGCGACCACTATCACATCGTCTACGGCAGCCTCGACCACCTGGGGACCGAAACCTCGGCCCTCGACGAACAGGACCTGGAGGAGGCCATCGCCGCCTGTCGGGACCAGGGGGTGCGATGCTATGCCGTGGCCTCCAAATTCTCGCCCCGGAATCCGAGCCACGAGAACCGGATGAGGGAGGCGCTGGAGGGTTCGGCCGACTTTGTTTCCTGCGGCCATCTGGTCTCCGGTCAACTCAATTTCGGCCGGCGCATTCACACCATCTACTACAATTCCGCGGTCTGGCGAACCTTCCGCTCCTTTGCAGGCGCCCTTGCCGCCAGCCTCAAGGGGTTTGATCTCCAGGCCGATGTCAATATCCTCAAGGCCGACGGCGGCACTATGCCGCTGGCCCGTGCCCTGGATGCGCCGGTGCAGTCCATCTTTTCGGGGCCGGCGGCCTCGGTGATGGGTATCCTCGCCACCTGCCCGGCCGACGAAGATCTGCTTATGCTCGACATCGGCGGCACCACCTCGGACATCGCCCTCTTTGCCGGCGGCGAGCCGCTGCTGGAACGGGAAGGCATTGCCATCCAGGACCGCCCGACCCTGGTGCGGGCCATCCATGTGGAATCGATCGGCATCGGCGGCGACTCCCTGATCCAGGTCACTGACGGACGGGTCACCACCGGGCCGCAGCGGCTCGGACCCTGTCTGGCCGTCGGCGGACCGGCACCGAGCTTGATGGACGCCCTCAATGTGCTCGGTCATGCAGCATTCGGCGAGGTCGAACACTCCCGCCAGGGGCTGGCAACCCTGGCCGCTGCCCATCAACTCTCCGCCGAACAGTTGGCCCGGATGGCCGTGGATGCGGCCCTCGATGCCCTGACAGCCAAGATCGATTCCCTGATCCGCATGGTCAACAGCAA
>JAUWAH010000002.1 GCA_030602145.1 Desulfobulbus sp. | reverse complement strand
AGATGATCGGCCCTGAAGGATTCAGGGCCGATCATCACTCTCTTGCAGTTACTTGGTATACGCAGCGGTATGACTGGTGTACTTGAACTGAGCTGTGGTACGCCAGGTGTCGTATGCCAGACGATAGTCGTCAATGGATTTCTCGGTGAAGGGGATTCCGGTCTTCTCGAAAAACTTCTCCCAACCGATCCGCTCGGCCCACTCGCCAAGACGCTCATACTTCTTCGCATCTTTGGCATAGGCTTCGAGGATTTGCCGGACACAGGCAACGGTTTCAGGCCAACGCGGGGTGGTGTTCGGCAGGAACGGTACAACCAGCTTGGAGAATTTGGGTGCCGATTTGGCGTTGGACACCTTGCCGCCAACAAGGATGGCGATACCATCACCTTCCGGATCGGACAACGGCATGGCCGGACACATGGTGTAGCAGTTACCGCAGAACATACATCGCTCGGCATTGACCTTGACAGTCTTCACTTCCTCACCGGCGGAGTTGGTGGCCTTGGCTGGCTTGACCGCACCCAGCGGACAGGAGGCGATGGCCAGCGGCAACTCGCACACGCCAGTGATACGATCATGATCGATCATCGGCGGCTTGCGATGGATACCGAGAATGGCGATATCGGATGCATGGACGGCGCCACACATGTTCAGGCAGCAGGCCAGAGCAATACGAACCTGCGCGGGTAGGGTCATGGAGCCGAAATACTCGAACAAATCGTCCATGACGGCCTTGACCGGTCCGGAAGCATCGGTGGCCGGAGTGTGGCAGTGGATCCATCCCTGGGTGTGCACGATGTTGGTCACACAGGCACCGGTGCCGCCGATCGGGAACTTGTTGCCATAGGTCTTGATGGTGGCCTTCAGCGGC
Organism: Desulfobulbus sp.; assembly: GCA_030602145.1. Lineage (GTDB taxonomy): Bacteria > Desulfobacterota > Desulfobulbia > Desulfobulbales > Desulfobulbaceae > Desulfobulbus. The sequence continues at coordinate 20,146 of JAUWAH010000002.1, read as the reverse complement.
TCGATTTTTTCCTGAGCATCCACCATGAACTCGATGTTGTTCCGGGTGGTGAAGCGGACAAAGCCGTCGCAATGCTTGTCAGCGATGTCGCAAATATCGCGTACATAGTTGACGGTGACCAAACGGGGAGACCCGCAACGGACCGTGAACACCTTGGCGCCGGTCTCGGACACATGCATCAGGACACCGGGCTCCAGGATCTCGTGATAGAGCCATTTGCCTTTATTTTCTTTGATGACGGGCGGCAGAAAATCACCGTAATACCGCGGTCCCAAGTCGGTAATCCGACCTTCCATAGGATTATTCGGATCGTAACCCATTATATTATCTCCTTATAAGTAGTTCCGTTAGGTTCTAATAATGACGACGGTTATCAGGCGGCGTGACGCTTTCTGAACTCGACGACGTCACGCTCCCAGCCACCGGGTACTTCCTCTTCCTTCCAGAAGACGTAGGGGTTGGAACGCGGCTCTTTGACGTGCTGCGGCATGGGCTCAACTTCCATGACGCTGAGGAAGGTGGGCAGGCCGATACGCTGCATGGTCTCACCAACACGCTCACGGTTCTTGCCGACTTCCATCCACCAGTCCCAAACCTTCTCGATCACATCGACAACTGCCTGGAAATCGTCTTCGGCGTTGATTTCGACAAACGGGATGATCAGGGTGGAGAACTGGGCGCCATCGAGGATCGGGGCCTTGGCGCCGATCAGGATGGAGGCGCCTTTCTCAACACCCGGACGGAGGGCGCGGGGCATGACGTTGATGCAGTGCATGCAGCGGGTACACTCGGCGTCGTCGATCTTCAACTCGCCGCCTTCCATCCACATACAGTCGGTCGGGCAAAGGTCGATGACCTCTTTCTGGATGTCGAACTTACCCCAGTCACGGCCCTTGTGGGCACCACCGTTGGACGGATACTCGGCATCGCCGGCGATGTACTTCTTCACTGCGGCCTGATCAATGCGGATGTTGTCCTTCCAGGTGCCGATGACGGAGAAGTCGGAGCGGGCAATGGCGGCAACGCAGTCGTTCGGGCAGGCGGAGAATTTGAACTTGAACTTGTACGGGAAGGCTGGACGATGGATCTCGTCCTGGTACCGCTGGGTCAGGCTGTTGCAGACTTCCTGAGCGTCAAAGCAGGCCCACTCGCAGCGGCTATCACCAAGACAGCTGGAAGGAGTACGCAGGTTGGAGCCGGAACCGCCGAGGTCTTGCTTCAGGTCGTGGGTCAGATCCCAGAACAGAGGCTCCAGATTTTCGGTGCGGGTGCCGAGGAAAATCAGGTCGCCGGTGGAACCATGGAAATTGGTGACGCCGGAACCGTACTTCTCCCACAGATTCATCAGGGCGCGAAGGTTCTCGGTGCTGTAGTACAGACCCGAGGGCTGGGCGATACGAACGGTATGGAAATGCTCTACACCGGGGAACTGTTTCGGTACATCGGAATAACGACCGACGATGCCGCCGCCGTAACCGAAAACACCGACGATACCACCATGCTTCCAATGGGTGATCCGATCCTTGTAGGAAAGCTCAAGCTGACCAAGAATGTCCCAAATTTCCGGCTTGGTCGCAGCCTGCTGCTTGAGATCGGTGACGAAACTCGGCCATGGACCAGATTCCAATTGATCCAATAGAGGCGTTTCATGCTTTGCCATCAGTGTTCCTCCTAGAGTGTATGTGGTTAAATAACACCAGTCAATTCAAGTAAACAAAACGAAAAATGCACGTCAATACAGGCAAGAACGCACAATACCATATTGAATGCTCATTCAGAGGGCGAGAATAAACGCCTGTACAGTCTTTGTCAACATAAAATCATAAGCCGTTGTCGCACCAGGAAAACAGGCCGGGCTCCTGTGTTCTTCACATCATTTTCGCCCTTCGGAGCAGGCTCTGCACCACGCTGCCAGCCTCCCCCGCCCCGCTCCGGCCGGCAAGCAGGGTCAGCAGGCGGGTCGACAGGATCTTGCCCAGTTGCACTCCTTCCTGATCAAACGAGTTGATGTTCCAACAGAACCCCTGGAAGACAATGCGGTGCTCGTAGATGGCCAGGAGCGCCCCCATGGTCCGAGGGGTCAACCGGTCGGCGAGCAGCACCGAATTGGGCCGGTTGCCCGGAAAACGACGGGCTGGATTGTCGTCGTTCTTGCCCATTGCCAGGGCCAGGGATTGAGCCAGCATATTGGCGACCAGTTTCTGCTGCGAGCTTGTTCCTTCGACTTCAAGATCGTTATCATACTGACTGCGGCGAAAGCCGATGAATTCCACCGGCACCACCTCGGTGCCCTGATGGATCAGTTGATAGAAGGCGTGCTGGCCGTTTGTCCCAGGTTCTCCCCAAACCACCGGCCCGGTCTGCCAGTTGACCGGCCGCCCCTGCCGGGTGACTGCCTTGCCGTTGCTCTCCATGTCGCATTGCTGCAGGTGGGCCGGAAATCTGGATAGTGCCTGGCTGTAGGGCAACACGGCCACGGTGGCATGCCCGAGAAAGTTGTGATTCCAGATGCCCAGCAGGGCGAGCAGAAGAGGTATGTTGGTGCGGATGTCGCCATCTTCAGCGGCCCGGTCGACCTCATGCGCACCCCGCAGGATCTCGGTGACTGTCTCGAATCCCAGGGCAAAGCCCAGGGTGACGGCGCCGACCATGGAGGTGGCCGAGTAGCGGCCGCCGATATAATCTTCCATATAAAAGGAACGCAGGTAGTTGGCGGCATCGTCCATGGGGCTTCCTTCGCCGGTCACCGCCACCAGATGCCGGGCCGGATCCAGGCCGGCCCTGGCCAGGGCTGCACGGACCAGCCGTTCGTTGGTCAGGGTTTCCAGGGTGGAGCCGCTCTTGGAAACGATGTTGAACAGGGTCCGCGACAGATCGAGCCCGTGCAGAACCTCGGCGGTATCGTCGGGATCGACGTTGGCGATGAACCTGGCCGATCTTCCGGGAAGCCGGTAGGCCTTCAAAGCGAGATAGAGTGCCCGCGGCCCCAGATCGGAGCCGCCGATCCCCACCTGCACCATGGTGGTGAACGGTTGCCCTTGAGCGTTGACAATGGCTCCGGAAGCCAGCTCATCAAGAAAATCCCGCAACTTTGTCAACTCCCGCTTGGCCTTGGCGGCGGCCTCCGGGGCCAGGGGAGCCGCCTCGAAGACATCCCGACTGGCTGTGTGCAGCACCTGACGGTTTTCACAGGCAAACCCGTCGATGCGGTTGAGCACCGCCCCCGCCTGCATGGCCTTGAACTGCTCGATCAACCGGGCCTCATCGGCCAGCTCCTGAAGGGCGTCGAGCACCGGCGCCGTGACGCGCTGGGTGGCGTACAACAGGTCAAACCCGCAGAACGAGGCGACGTATTCATCGATCCGTTGCGGGTTCAGACCCTCCGGGGCCGACAAATCGTGCGGGGCCCGCGCCAGTTCGGCGAGTTTCGCCGTCGCCGCATGGGCGGAAAAATCCAGCCACTGCATGATCACCTCCCTGCCGTGTGGGGTTACTGTCTGGCCAACTCCTTGAGCGCGGAGATGACCGCCTGGTAGTCGGGCTGCCCGTAAATCGCCGAGCCGGCCACAAAAATATTCGCCCCGGCGGCCGCCATCGGCCCGATGGTCGCCGGCCCGATACCGCCGTCCACCTCAATGCCAGCCCCGGGATTGACCCGATCGAGCATCTGGCGCAGTTGCCTGGTTTTCTCAACGGCCGAGCCGATGAACGACTGGCCGCCGAAGCCGGGGTTGACGCTCATCAGCATCACCAGGTCGACCTCGCCCAGGACATAGTCGAGGGTCGACAGGGAGGTGGCGGGATTGAGCACCGCCCCAGCCTTTTTCCCCCTGGCCCTGATGGAGGCAAGGGTCCGATGGAGATGGGTGCACGCCTCGACATGCACGGTCACCCAATCGGCGCCGGCATCGATGAAGTCGTCGATGTACCGATCGGGGCTGGTGATCATCAGGTGCACGTCCACCGGCAGATCGGTGACCGCCCGCACCGCCTTGACCACCAGCGGGCCGATGGTGATATTGGGAACGAAATGGCCGTCCATGACATCCACATGGATGACATCGGCCCCCGCCGCCTCCACCGCCCGCACCTCGTCGCCAAGTCGGGAGAAGTCGGCGGACAGAATCGAAGGGGCTATCATGAGGGAACGCATGGCTCTCTCCCGGTTGCATGTTGATGGTTGTCTGCGTGGACTGTCGGATGGGGAATATACCAGATCGGCCGGAAAAAAACCTCATTGTGGCGACGGCGATGTCGCTTCCCGATCGCCGCCGACACGCTCGAACTGCTGGCCGGGTAGCTGGCGCACCAACCCCTTCAGTTCCAACTGGAGGAGCAGACCATGGAGATCGACCAGACAGAGTCCTGTCTGACGGACGATGGTGTCGATGTCGCGGGGATAGCTGTCCAGACTATCGAGGACCTGACGTTCCAGGTCAGTGATCGGGACGGCGGCGGGTGACGGACGAACGGGCATGGCCCGGAGGCTGCCGCTCCAGGAAAGGTGTTCGTGGATATCGGCCACCGTGTGGACGAGATGTGCTCCCTGCTGAATCAGCCGGTGGGTGCCGGCGCTCTTTGGGGAATCGATCCGTCCGGGGACGGCAAAGACCTCCCGGCCCTGATCCAGGGCCAGCCGTGCGGTGATCAACGAACCGGAATGTTCCGTGGCCTCGACCACGACCACCCCCTGGGCCAGGCCGCTGATGATTCGGTTTCTTGCCGGAAAACGAAACCCTTCCGGAGTTGTGCCCAGCGGATACTCGCTGAGCAGCAAGCCGCCGGCGATGATATCGGTGTACAACTCGGCATGGGTACGGGGATAGACGACGTCAACACCGCAGCCGAGGACGGCGATGGTGCCACCGCCGGCGTTCAAGGCGCCGCGATGCGCAGCCGCATCGATGCCATAGGCTGCTCCCGAGATGACGGCATAACCTGCCTCGGCCAGGCCAGCGGCCAGCGCGGCCGCACTCCGGCGGCCGTAATCCGAGGCAGCACGGGAACCGATGACGGCCACGGCCGGCCGATGCAGCCATTGGTCATCGCCCCGGCACCAGAGCAGGGCGGGATTGTCGGCAATGGCGCGAAGCAAAGGGGGGAAGGTATCGGGGGTGAGCAGCTTTCCTTTGACCTGCTCGATGCGCTTCAACTCAAGAGTGGCGCGTTGCCGGGCCTGGCTGACCTGACCCGAATCACGCAGCAACGCTTGCAGACGCGGGCCGACACCATCGATCATTCCAAGTTCGCCCTTGGCGGCCAGCACGGCACCCGGCGACCCCAGGCATTCGACCAGACGGTTGATCAGGGTGCACCCCAGACCGGGAAGAAAGGAGAGCGTCAGCCAGTCTGCGGCAACATTGGATGGCGCCAACGGGGTCAATCGGTCATGAACACATGCAAATCCTGACTTCTGGCGGGATGACGCAGCTTTTTAAGTGCCTGGGCCTCGATCTGGCGGATTCGCTCCCTGGTCACGGCAAAGCATTGCCCGACCTCCTCCAGGGTATGATCGCAGCCGATTTCGATACCGTAGCGCATGCGCAGCACCTTTTCCTCCCTCGGTGTCAACGAGCCCATAACCTTGCACAGGCACCGCTTGAGGCTCTCGGTGATCGATTGATCCTGCGGGTCGGGATGGGCATGGTTTTCAATGAAATCGCTGAGCATGGTGTCTTCTTCATCGTTGACCGGAGCGTCCAGGGAGATGGCATCCTTGGCGGTCTTCAGAGCAACATGGACTCGTTCGACCTCGGTTCCCAGTTGGTCGGCGATCTCCTCCGGGGTCGGTTCGCGATTTTCGACCCGTTGAAAATCCTTGGAAAAGCGAAGAATACGGTTGATGGTTTCGATCATGTGCACCGGCAGGCGGATGGTGCGTCCCTGGTCAGCGATCCCCCTGGTCACGGCCTGCCTGATCCACCAGGTGGCGTAGGTAGAAAATTTATAGCCCCGCTTGTAATCGTATTTTTCCACCGCCTTCATCAAGCCGATGTTCCCTTCCTGGATCAGGTCGGGCAGCTGCATGCCGCGGTTCATGAATTTCTTGGACACCGAAATCACCAGGCGCAAATTGGCGCGGACCAGGGTGTCCTTGGCCTGCTTTGCCATCTCCCGGCCCATTTCGATGTCCTGCTGCACCTCGACGAAAGCGGGCCAGGATATGCCGATGGTTTCCGCCAATTCGAGGGTGACCCGTTGCTCGATCTCCGCCGGATTGAACCCATCTGCCGCCGCTTGCGCCTGGTGCCGCCGGGCGGCGAGCAGCAGCTCCTGCTGCCTGGCGACCACCCGGACCTTGTTGAATTTCTGTGCCAGCTCCTTGACCGCGTCGGCCACGGACAAAAGCCCCTTGGAACAGAGCCGGTGCCCCTGGAACAGGTGCGCCACGGCAGTGCCTACGTCGAGAATTTCTGCTACCAGCTCAGCCTCCCTGTCCCCATTGCCGGCATGCTTCTTCAGTTCAACGAACAGCTCTCGCCTGCGGGCATCCAGCTCGTTGGCCTTTTCCACCTGTTCGAGGAAGGCGTCGCGCACTGTGCTCAACTCTTCCTCGTCGTTGTCGGACAACCCTCTGATCACCGAATTGATGCGCACGTTCCCGCGGAGCAGGTTCTCGGCCAGATCGTTGAGGGCGGTGATCCCCAAGGTCAGGCGCAGCACCGCCCGCTGGATGCGGGTTTCCCCGTCCTCGATCATGCGCGCCAGTTCCATTTCCTCCTCATGGCTCAGCAGCTTCTGGTTGCCCATTTCCCGGAGGTAAATGTTCATCGGATCGATACTGCTGCCCGTTCCCCGACGATCACCACCCCGGCGGTCCTCGCCGATCCGACGATCAACCTGAGAGCGGCGCTCGATGTTGTTGCGGATGGCCCAATCTTCTTCGTCTTGGGAATCATTGGACCAACTCTGCCGCGAACCTTCGGTGATGGCTTCGGGCTCCTGACCATCATCCAACAGATAACTATCCGCTTCCATTCTCCCCTCCTCCAAACCGTCATTGATCCGGCGAACCGCCTCCTGTCCGACCCCTACCTGCCACCATTAAAAAAAAATTTAACATTTCAACAGGTTAGCAAGACGCCTCGGCCAATCCGCTGCAATATGCTCAAATCACAGGAGATACATGAATATCACTTTAAAATACAATTTTTTAAACCTATCCGATTTGCATCTTTTTTCAACATGTTAAATTGAATTGCCTCTCTTTTTTTGTTCCATTTCCTGTTTGCGGCGAATCAATTCCATCAGCAAGCCAGTATTCCCAATGCCTTCAGCCCGATTGATCTGTTCCTGAATATTGGCGGCGGTACGCCGATGGGCGACCGACCCAAGCCACCGGACCAGCTCGTCGCGCATGCTTCGCCCTTCTTCCTGCTCGGCATCATGCGGCGATCCGCCGGTCAGGATCTGCACGACATAGGCACGCTCCTCCTCGTCGGTGATCATATCCAGCAATTGTTCTGGGCGACCGGGGAGGATTGCCGTGGCCTGAGCCAGACGGGAGACGAACCGCACGGCGGCCGGCTCCTGAAGAACCTGCTCCAGGCCGGCTTCGCGGAGATCGGCAAAGTGTTCGGGATAGAGGATGAGAAAATCGATCACCTGTTTTTCCCTTCTGGGCAGACGGGCCAGCCCGGGAGACTCCGGTGCCGTTTCCGGCGCCGCCGGCCTCGCGGTGAGTTGCCGGCCGGTGGTGAAATAACTGGAGGGGACTCCCAGCTTTTCACTGAAATGGGCCGTCATCAAAGCTCGCTGCCCGGGGTCGGCCGCGTCACGGATCAGTTCGTTGAGCACGGCAACGATCTTGTTCTTTCCGGCCAAGGTCAACCCGTGGGTGCGCACAAGGTTGTCGAAGGCGAACTCGGCCAGCGGGCGCGCCTGCTCCATCAGGGCGGCGACGGCCGCCGCACCCTCGGCGCGCACAAAGGAATCGGGATCGTGGCCGGTGGGCAACAGGGCCACCTTGGCCTCCATCTGCCCGGCCAGGAAGAGAGGAATGCTGCGCATGGCCGCCTTCAAGCCGGCCGAGTCGGCATCAAACAGCAGGATCGCCTCGTCGGCATAGCCGCGGAGGGTCTGGATGTGGTGCCGACTCAGCGCCGTGCCCAATGGGGCGACCACATTGTCGATGCCGTGCACGGCCAGCAGGAGCACATCGAAGTTGCCCTCGACCACCAGGGCCTTGCGCTGCTTGCGGATCGAGTCGCGGTGCTGGCGCAGGCCGAACAGCAGGCGTCCCTTGTCGAAAACCGGACTCTCCGGCGAGTTCATGTATTTGGGTTTGCCCTCCCCGAGGATACGGCCGCCGAAAGCCGCCACCCTGCCGGTCAGGTCAACCAGGGGAAACATGATCCGCGAGCGGAACCGATCATAGAAACCGCCCTGCTCCTTGGCCACCGACAGACCGACCTGCTGCAGCGCGTCGATCGGCAACCCCTTGGCCAGCAGTTGATCGGTGAGGACATGCCATCCGGCCTGTTCCGGATCGGGTGCAGAGCCCAACCTATAGCGTTCGACAACACCCGCATCCACCCCGCGCTGCTCCAGATATTTCCGTGCCAGCTTGCCCAGTCTGGGGTGCCGCAGGAATTCCTGATAAAGTACCGTGGCCATCTCGTTGGCCTCAAACAGGATCTCCCGCCGGCGCAGCTGGAGCCGCTCCGCCTCGGTCAACTGCCGCTCCTCCAGGTCGATGCCGCAACGCTGGGCGAGATTCTTGAGTGCTTCCGGAAACTCCATGCGGTGATACTTCATCAGGAAGTCGAACACATCGCCGTGCTCGCCGCATCCGAAGCAATGGAAAAATCTTCCCTGGGGATTGACGGTGAAGGAGGGGGTTTTCTCGCTGTGGAAGGGGCATAGACCGGTCAGGCGATTGCCGGCCCGTTTCAGCTCGACCACCTCACCGACCACCTGGACGATGTCGGCGGTCTCCTTGATCGTCCTTTTTATATGATCATGAGATGTTGACACGGCTACACCTTTCACCTGCACCGACACAGGGCAAACAACCCCATGCTTTTTTCCGGATTGTCATTTACAATGCCTCCATTGAGGCGGAGACGGGAGCTTTGTGCACCAGCCACCCTTTCCGCCCCGGTTCCTTCCTTCTTTTCGGCCGCGCTCGGGAGGCCCGTCATGCACGACATGGAAGAGCTGCTCTCCCTGGAGATCAAGAGGGAGATCGCGGACCGCTACTTCGGTTTCCGCAAAATGATCGAGGACAGCAGCCGCGAGTACAACCAACACATCCGCGAAGCCTACCGGCAACTGGAGAACGAGGTCGGCTTTGACCTGATCAGGCTCTACATCCTCCTGGGGAGGGAATCACTTATCCATGATTTCTTCCGCCTGACGGGGCTGCGCGACCAGGTCTTCCTCGACCCTTACCTGCTTCGTTCGGCATCCATCCGGCAGCGGTTGTTTGCCGGCCAGTCTGTTCACGGCCTGACCCGGCGCTCCCGGTTTCACAACCTGTTCATCGACATTTACAACCGGTTGAGCGAGGGGGTGAGCCGTTACCGCGTCACCCTCGCCCGACTGGTGGAAGAGGGCAAGGCCATTGCCGAGGACATCGAGGCCTTTCACCGCAACAACGACCTGGGCACCATGATGGGCTTCATGCGCCGCCTGGATGGCAGTTTCAGCCAACAGGAAGGGTCGATGGCCGGTGGCCTGTCATCGGGACGGGACGACTATCTCGAAGAGAAGATGCGCTTGGCGGCCCCGGCGGGCGCCGAGCACCTGCTACCGGCTATTCCGTCCCTGCCGCCCTTGAAATCATGTCGCGGCGCACTTCGGGACCTGATCGACACCGCCTTTGAATCCCAGGGAATGCCGGAAGCGAGGGAGCTTGTAACCGGCATCGGGTCGGGCTCCATCCACCCGTGATCCGCCTCAGTGCCCTCAGGATCTCCTTGATTTTCACCTGAACGTGTTGGTTCCGGCGACGTTGCCATGCCGGAGTGCAGACCTTTCATTGTTCGTTGTGGCATGCCAAATTGGTCCAGCCATGCTGGTTATTGACCCACCCAGGAGTCGAGCCGGTCGAGGTGGTAGAAACAACCGCCCTGCTGAACCCATGTGCAGACACCATGGAGATCCATCCCCTGCTGGATGACCGAAACCGGCCGATCCGAGGAGACAACCACCACGATGATATTGGCATGCTCGGCGGTGAAGCGCAGGGCCGAATTGTAGCGGGCGCCGCGGGCCAGATCCTCGCCGGCGAAGGCCCTCCCGTCCAGCAGGCAGGCAAAGCCGTGCAGATGCATGTCCGCGCCGATGTGCAGCGCGCCGTCGACCTTGATCAGCGACTTGGCCAGCTTCAAGGTATAGGGCTTGCGCAGATCGAGGGGCGGCGACAGGCTTTGCCCGGAAATACTGACCGGCTGCTCGTTGAGGTCGATGACGATGGTGCAGCCGTGCTTGCGCCTCTGGGAATGGTGAACCAGGCTGACCACGATCTTGAAGATGAAAAAGCTGTCGGAACGCGCCAAGGGTGATTCCAGCAGCAACTCCTCCAACTGCACCAGTTTGGCCTGGTAGGTGGTCGAACTGAAACGGCCGTCGGCAAAACTGCACACCTTGCTGCGATTGACCTTCAAGAAGCCGTGCCGGCCACGAAAATCGGCGCACAGCGAAAAAGCAGGCAGGGTGTCGTCGCTGATGCCCAGGATCGCCCGGCCATCGCTCACCAGGTAGCGGCCCGACCGCTCGACGGTGAGCATCAATTTGCGCACATGCTTGTAATGCATCAACTGGGGCCGAAGTTCCTTCTGGAATTCAATCAAGAAGTTCAGCTGGTTGTGCATACAGGGGTCGACAAACAGCAGACGCCCTTCCGGATAGGAGCCCTCTTCCTGGGTTTCCGATATCATCAGCACCGCATCGAGGATTGGATAGACCCGCATGGTGCTGTCCCAGCCGAGCAGCAGATTCATCTGGTCGATAATGTAGTCGCGCACCGCGTGGGTGGCATACTCCTTGAGGAAGTATCCGGAAATGCCGGTGTAGAGATCGGCTTCGTTGGCCAGATCGTGGGAAAACCGCCAGACAGCGTGTTCCAGCCAGCATTCCGTCGGCCCGGTGGAACAGAGGTCAGGATGGTGCTCGGTGAACCACTGCTGGAAAAAAACCGATCCCGAATAGCCGCCATGGGAGAGGAGGCCGGCGAGCCCCGGATCCTTGACCGGCAGGATCTCGGCGAAATGTTTGCGGTCAAAGCGCAGTTTTTCGTTGATGCGCCACTTCTGGGTTTCCAGATAGAGGCTTTTGAAGATCGGCTCATGCCCCTTGAGCAGGTTTTGCGGATCACACAGCATCATCGGGCTGTCGGGTCGGAGGGCAAAGATAACGGCGGCCCGGCTGGCCCCGGAAAAATGGGTCAGGCCGTCGCTGAGGCCGTTGAGGATATCGCTGACGCAACGGCGGATAAAGGATGGCAGGACTTCTTGGCTCATGGATGCTGCCGGTGCGCGGCACCGTCTGACTGCAGGAAGGTGGTTGGTCCGATCTCGCAACCGGACGGCTTATGTCGGCAAGGTACCGGCAGGTTTCGTGGACGTCAAGGCGATTTCAAGTCCAAGGCCGCCCCGAGCGGACATGGTGCCCGAAGCCCGGTCTCGGGTGCTTCACTCCTGCCGGGCCCAGGAGAGAGGATGACTGATCAAGCCAATTGACGGGCCGATATGAATGTGACGGGACCATCGCCCTCGCCGGCCATGGTCGCCATTGTCCCCATCACAACCGGAACCGGTCGGCGGCAGGGTGAAAAGAGCTTGGCCAACGCAGTCATTTTGCCTATCATGACCCGACGGGGCAACTGGCTTCGGATCGCGCCATCATCCCGGTTCGAAGCCCATCAGCGATTTCAGCACAGGTACAGCCATGGAAGATCACATCGCCGAAGAACTGGTCACCATCATCACCAAGGAAAAAAAATCTCGCCACGAGGATGCCTTCGAACGCGCCTTCGAACTGACCAAGGCCTATGCCGGGTCGGCCAATGCCCAGGCCTCGGCCATTCCCTTTGTCTTCGAGAAGTTGTTTGAACTGTTCGTCACCGGTAAAACCAGGTCGTAATCGCGACAAGCACTCCCCCTCTTCTCCTTTGGTCGCAGCTTCTCCCGCCGCCGTCATTTCGGGGCCGAAAACCTGGTCGACGGCGGCACCAACGGTGTCCAAGTGGATGCTGCCGGCCCCTTTCCTCCCATTCTTGGGTGCTCATCGCCTCATCGCAGTCGCAGCTTGGTCGATCGCAACTTGCCGATCAATGACCACCTGGCAGGAAAGGTGCGGCCAAGACGGATAGACTGCGGATGGACACCGCCAAAGAGACCATTTCTTTCTTCCGCACAGCCGGGTCTCGATGACGGTCAGACCCTATCAGGCCCGAACCTTCCGCACCCTGTCCACCGCCGCCAGGGCATGATCCGGATCGAAGATCTCGAAGCAGATCAGCAGATCCCGGCGCAGATGCGGGACAGCCGCCCGCAGGGTGGCCTCGTCCAGGGGCAGGTGGTCGATGTGGCCGTCGGTGCCGGAGAGGTGGAGTTCGACGATGTGGCGATGGAAATGGTCGGGGAGTTCCCTGCCCAGGAGACTGTGGGTGAGGTCAAAGGTATACCGGGGGTGGAACTCAACCCGGTCGATCAGGTTTTCCAGGGCCACCAGGTCGGGCCAGTCCGCATCCCGCCAGCCGGGGAGGGGGTGGAGGGTCATGTTGAGCAGCGGAAAGGAACTGGCCGCGAAGAACCGGGCCGCGGCCAAGGCGTTTTCGACCCGGTCGGTGGGCAGGTGGACGGTGTACTCCAGATCCAATCCGGCCAAGCCGTCGAGCCAGGCCGCCACCTTGGCGCGCATCGGCCGGTCCCAGGTGTAGACCAGGAGTTCGACGAAATCGACCCGGCCCTCCACAAGGCGGGCGTTATCGAGGAAATTTTCCCCGGTAAGCCATGATGTGGTCCCCAATTTCATCGCGTGATTTCCCGAGAACGGCAAAGGTGCCCATCTCCTCGATCATCCGCAGCGCCGCCTCGATGATCGAAAACATCAGGGCGCAGCCGGTGCCCTCGCCCAACCGCATGTTCATGTCGAGCATGGGCTCCAGGCCGGTGATTTCCCGGAGCAGCTTGGCGCCCGGCTCAAAAGAGAGATGCGAGGGGATCATGTAGTCCACCGCCTCGGGGGCCAGGCGCATGGCCGCCAGGGCGGCGACGTTGGAGATCAATCCGTCGGTGACCACCGGCACCCGCCGGGCGGCGCAGGCCAGGTAGGTGCCGACCATGCCGGCGATATCCAGGCTGCCCACCTTGGAGAGCACGTCGAGGGGGTCGTCCGGATCGGGCCGGCGGAGGCGTACCGCCTCCCTGACCACCTCCTTCTTGCGCTCGAAGGCCTCGTCGGTCAGGCCGGCGCCCCGGCCGACCACCCGCTCGATGGGCGCTGCGGTGAAGGCATAGAGCACAGCGCTGGAAGCGGTGGTGTTGCCGATGCCGATCTCGCCGGTGCCGATCAGGTCATAGCCCTGGTCAATGGCTGCCCAGGTCACCTCGATGCCCACCTCTATCGCCCGGATCGCCTCCTCCCGGGTCATGGCCGGCTCCTTGAGAAAGTTGGCGGTGCCATGGCGGATCTTGCGCTTGATCACCCTGGGCAGATCGACATCCACCTGAATGCCGATATCGACGGCAAGGATATCGGCCCCCGCGTAGTTGGCCAGGAAATTGACCCCCATGCGGCCGGAAGTGACGAAGTCGGCGCCGATGCGGGTGATGTCCTGGGGATACATGGCAATCCCCTCGGCCACCACGCCGTTGTCGGCCATCATGACCACGATCGCTTTTTTGGCGATGGCATTGTGCACCCGGCCGGTGATGCCGGCGATCTGGCGGGCGATGTCCTCCAGCCGCCCCAGACTGCCCGGCGGCTTAAGGCAGTAGTCGATCTCCCGCTGGGCGGCGGCCATCGCCGCCCGGTCGATGGGCCGAATGGCCTCCAGGGTCCGTGTGAGCCGTTGCATGCGGTCCTACCTGTAGTTGAAGCGGATGAGGATGGGCAACTCGCCCATGAATTCGACCTCGGACAAGGTGGCGTTGTCGACCTTGAACCGCCAGTACCCCTTGGACACCGATTCGCAAAAAAAATGGGCCAGGATCGAGCGGATACAACCGCCATGGGAGACCACCGCCACCCGCTGGCCGGGGTGATTGCGGACAATCTCCTCGACCATCGAGATCACCCGGACCTTGAAGGCGGCAAAGGGCTCGGCGCCGGGGATGCGGGTCTGCTCCCAGTCGGTGAGCCACATCCGCCAGACCTCCGGATACTGTTTGGAGATATCGGAAAAATGCATCCCCTCCCACTCGCCGAAGTGATACTCCTGAAGACTGGTATCGGTGACGATCCGGGCCTGTTCACCGAACACCAGGGTGGCGGTTTCCACCGCCCGTGACAGCGGACTTGCGAAGATGGAGTCGACCTCCAGGGCATTGATCCGCTCCCGGAGCGAGGCGGCCTGAAGGCGACCTTGTTCGTTGAGCGGGGTGTCGGTGCTGCCCATGAGCACCCCGGTCTTGTTCTGTTCGGTTTCGCCGTGACGGATGAGATAGAGCTTGGTTGTGTTCATAACACATACTTCCAGACAAGAAGAAAGATCAGCAAACTGAGCAGTTCGGCCAGTTCTATGGAGGCGCCGATGGTGTCGCCGGTGATGCCGCCCAACCGCCGGGTGAGATAGGCGGCAAAACCCGCCGCCAGCGCGATCGGCGGCAGATGGACAAGGACGGCCACCAGGGGGACCCGGGCCGGCGGCACACCCCAGAGGAGCAGAATGACCGTGACCAGCACCAGGGAGAGCAGGGTTGCGGCCGCGGCCTGCGCCAGTCCGGTCTGGTTGACATAGTCGCCGATGCCGCGCTCCTCGCGGGCATAGCGGGCCACCGCCGAATGCCAGACCAGGGCCATGCGGCCGAGCACCGGCACCGCCAGCACCGCCGGCACGGCCCACTCGGCGGGCATGGCCTGCAGGAAAATATATTTCAGCAGAATGGTCAAGACCACGGCGATCACCCCGTTGGTTCCCAGGGTGGAATCGCGCATGATTTCCAGCATCCGCTCGCGGGAGCGGTAACAAAACAGGCCATCGGCGGTGTCGCCGATGCCGTCCAGATGGAGACCGCCGGTAACGGTGATCAGTAGGATCACGGCGACGATGGCCGCCACCTCCCGGCCGAGCAGCCAATCGGCGAGCAAAAGGCCGACGGCGGCCGGCAGCGCCGCCAGCAACCCGACCAGGGGCATCCATTTCATGCCCTGGACAAACCGTTCGGCGGTGAAGTCGATCACCACCGGAATCGGATACCGGGTCATGAACTGGATCATGAGGATGAGGGCCTGCATCGATGCTCAGGCCCCCTTGATCCGTACCGGAATGCCGGAAACCACCCAGTAGACCTCGGCGGCGGCGGCGGCCATGCGCTGGTTGACCCGGCCGGCGCAGTCGCGGAAAAAGCGGGCCAAGGGGGTCGCCGGCACGATGCCGCAGCCGACCTCGTTGGTTACCGCCACCAGGTCGGCGCGGCCGGCGTCGACGGCGGTGATCATGGCCTCGATTTCGGCCATCACCGCCGCCTCGATCCCGTTGAGCCGCGTCCTGTCCGGCCTGTCCCACTCCACGCCCTGGGCCAGGATGCGATTGGTGACCAGCACGGTCAGGCAGTCGAGCAGCAGGCCGTCATGCCGGTGCCCTTCGGCTGCGACCACCGCCGACGGCTGCTCCGGCGCCTCAAAGGTTCGCCAGATGGGGGGCCGTTGCAGCCGATGCCTGGCAATACGGTCGACCATCTCCTCGTCCAGAACCCGGGCAGTGGCGATGTAGGCGATGTCAGACCCGAAGCCTGTGATCAGTTCCTCGGCGAATCGGCTCTTGCCGCTTCGAGCCCCGCCGGTGACCAGCACTATTCGTCCCATGAGGTCTCCACAACATTCAGGAAAAGGCTGTCTTCCGGCACATCGCCCGTCCCCTCAACGGTCGGCGGGGACCGGACAGGACAGACCAGTGGAGGTCGGCTGTCCCCGCAGGACAGCCTCGCATCGGCAACGGTGCCGCATCTCGTTTCAACAAGAGAAAATCGCGCCTGCGCCGTTGTCTCATCCCACGAAGACCACGTGCCGAGGAGTGTCCGGCTCGTCCGCCGGCAGCGGCATCACGGTTGCGGGACAGCACGGGATTCGCACCCGTTTCCTCCGAAAGAAAGCGGCCCGTTCGACCGCCCAGGGTTGTATAGCCAATCCGGAAAAAAAAAGATAGGGACAAATACAGGGGACCGGTGGCGCAATTCCGACGGACCGCCTCCTATTTACAGGCAAAAAAGGTGACGTAGTCGGCCACCTCGGCTATGCCGGCCCTGGTGATCCCCTCCTTGAGCATGTTCTGGTCATGGCCGCTCGAACTCCGCCAGGCGTCGAACTGCTTGAGCGGGTTGCTGTAATTCCACCCAACGTTCTCCACGCACATTCGACTGCCCGAACGCTCGAACCGTTCATTGAAATTGCGGTGGCTGACCCGCTTGTCCTGGAACATGGCAAAGCTGTGCCGCTTGGCCAGCCGGATGAGGTCGGCATCGAACCTCAGGGGGGGCAGGCCGTTGTCCTGCCGGTACAGGTTGATCTGTTCCAGCAGGGTGCGGCCGTACAAGGTCGCCCCCACCTGTCCGGCGGCGCCATAACCCGCCGTGGCCGTCCCGAGCAACAAGCCGATGACAATCACGATCCGTGCAATCCCCATGGTCAACCACCTCCCGCAACCAAGACCTTCTTATTCCAACACCTCCCGTACCTTGTGCAGGAGGGTGCGGACGGAGAAGGGTTTTTGGATAAAATCGACGCCGGCATGAAGCATGCCCTGGTCGGCGATCACATTTTCGGTGTACCCTGACATGTACAGAACCTTCAGGCCCGGAAGGCGGGCAGCGAGTTGCCGGTGCAGTTCGCGACCATTCATCTTCGGCAGGATCACATCGGTGAGCAGCAGATCGATGTCGGCCGTCCGGGCGGCGTGCTCCAGGGCGCTGTCGGGGTCACCGGCTTCGAGGATGCGGTATCCTTGCCCTCCCAGGGTATCGCACACCAGTTCCCGAACCATGGCATCGTCCTCGACCACAAGGATGCACTGGCCGCTCGCCGGAGGAGTCAATTCCGGCGTGGCCTCCGTTGCCGCCGCCCGGGGCGTCCCCTCGACCCTGGGCAGGTAGATCTTGAAGGTCGTTCCGTGGCCGGGTTCGCTGTACACCCACAGATGCCCCTGGTGCTGCCTGACGATGCCAAAGGCGGTGGCCAACCCGAGTCCCGTCCCCTTGCCCCGTTCCTTGGTGGTGAAAAAGGGTTCGAAGATGCGGTCGCGGATGGCCTCGTCGATACCGGTCCCCGTATCACTGACCGACAGCAGCACGTAATCGCCCTCCACGACCTCGGCGTGTTGCTCGACATAGTGGTGATCCAAATGTACCTCGGTGGTCTCGATGGTCAGGGTGCCGCCATCGGGCATGGCGTCGCGGGCATTGATGGCCATATTGAGCACCACCTGTTCGATCTGGCTGCGGTCGACGCGGATCAGCGCCGGGCGCGGGCAGACCAGCACCTGGATGGTGATCGCCTCGCCGATCAACCGCCGCAGCATGGTTTCGATATCGGCCAACAGGTCGTTGAGGTCGATGATCTCCACCTCAAGCATCTGCTTGCGGCTGAAGGCCAGGATTTGCCGGGTTAGATCAGCGGCGCGACCGGCCGCCTTGAGAATGTGTCCCAGGTCGACGTGCAGGGGATCGCCGGGCCGCAACTGCTCCATGCCCAATTCGGCATAGCCGATGATCGGCGAAAGCAGGTTGTTGAAATCGTGGGCAATGCCACCGGCCAGATTGCCCAGGGTCTCCAGCTTGCGGCTCTGACGGAGTTGGTCCTCCAATTCCCTGCGCTGGCTGATATCGCGAAAACTCCACAAACGGCCAATCCGCATCCCATCGTTGCGATGCACCGGAACGGTGGAATACTCATAGACCGCTTCCGATCGCAGCACCATCTCTCTCTGCACCGTCGCCTCCGGATCCCGCTCGACCAGATCGAGCGTGGCCCGCAGCGGGTCCGGTTCGGCCAACTGGGCAAGGAGACCGGCAAAGATCCCTTCCATGGGTGCGCCGGGGATACAGTCGATGTCCAACCGCCACAGGGCGCGGAACTGGCTGTTGCCGAACAGGCAGGTCCGATCTTCGGCCGCGATGCAGATGCCGTCGATCCGGGCCTCGAGCACGCACTCGAACAAGGCCTTGCGAAACACCAGTTCCTGTTCGGCCTCCCGGCGATGGCGAATGTCGTCCCTGATACGCTCCCGCATGCCGTTGATCGCATGGACCAACTGGTCGAGTTCGTCGGCCTCCTCCGGTCTGCGCAGGGGCCGCTGGAGACTGAGGGGCTGGTCGAGGGATTCGAGGCTCAGGCCGGCGGCGTAGCCGGCCATGCGGGCCAGGTGGCGATTGAGGGCCATCTGGAACACCACCAGGATTGCCAGGGCCAGGGAAACGATGAGCAGGACGCTGGTGAACACGATGCGCAGGGCGCGCTCCTGCAGGCGTTCATAGACACCGTTGAGGCTGACGGCGACGGTCAAGGTGCCCACCGGAACCGGTTTATGGGTTTGATAGGAGAGCGGATAGTCGCGGCTGATCGCGGCTGAGGCGGTGCCATCTCCTTCGCTGATGTCATAGGCGTCGCCGTTGAACTCCTGCCGCACCCGGACGTGCACGATATCCTGCAACTGGAGCACGCCGCGCAACTGCAAACGGACCTGTTCCTCGTCCATCTGGAAGGCACTGGCAGCCAAGGGTGGCACATAGCTGGAGGCGATGAACTGCAACCGCGACTGGATGGCGTCGAGGTCGCGGCGGTACTCGCTGAACAGTTGCGCCCCGATGGCCACCAGGATGCCCAGCAGGCTGAACAGGCCAATGAGGGTCAACAGCCGCCTGGACAGCCGGCTTTTCCAGAGGGTCGGCAAGGAGGCGGATGAGGGAGATGTCACGGCGGATTCCTGGTTCCGATCCGAGCGTTACGGTTAGGATCCATCGGCACGGCAAGGGCTCATGATCGCATCGTACCGACCATTGTCCTTCAGCCGCCGCAGGCCACGGTCAAAAAGGCGCATCCGCTCTTCGTTGGCAGGGAGGGCCCGGGAAAGAAGAAGATAAGGTCTGAATTCGGCCAGAGCCTGGGGTGAAAAAACCAGCACCTCCCGATCCCGGGCATGGAGATCCCTGCCGATCACATGGAGGCCCACGGCCCGCTCGACGGGAAACAGATCGATGCGGCCGGCCAGCAGCTTCCTGAAGTTGAGCAGGTCGCTGGCCGCCTCCTTGAACATCTCGGGATGGCGTTGCCGCAGGGAGACGAACAGGTCGGAATAGGCATAACCGATGGTCAGGCCGATGGTCCGCCCGACGAGGTCATCCAGACGCTGCCAGGAAACCTTGGTATCCTTGCGATGAAAGAACACCCACTGCTGATTGGAGAGCGGCTCGCTGCTGACAAAGTGGGTGCGCCGCTGCTCGGCGGTGCCGGCCCACTCGACCGCCCCGTCGACGGCGCCGTTTTGCGAAAGCATGAGTCCCCGCGCCCAGGGCAGAAATTCATATTCGACCCGAATATTTTCCAGGCCAAAGGCCTCGGTCACCACCTGGGAATCGCAGCCGTGGCCGGGCAGGTGCAGGCCGGTGTAGGGTGGCCATTCACCGTTGGCCAGACGGATGACGGTCCGTTCGGCGGCGTCGAGCCCCTGCCCCCCCGCTGCCCAGGCCGCCATGGCGACCAGGATGGACACCATCAACCACCTGGCGGTTCTCATCCGGTGGGGCTTGTTTTGGGACATCGGCGACTCCGGGGCACAACGGGGCATCGGCGCATCGGCTGTGGTGAAATGGAATAATCGGAAATGATTGTCTTTTGAGTGGTACAAAAGAGACGGTGGCTTGTCAAGCCCTGTCACTTCGGCCCTTCCAGGCGGATATGGTCAATCCAGGCCCGGGCCGATTCCCTGGTGTTGTCGGCGTCGCTCATCACCGCCAGTTTGGCGGTCTTCGGCGGATCATGGCCA
>JAUWAH010000006.1 GCA_030602145.1 Desulfobulbus sp. | reverse complement strand
CTACGATTCCGCCCAGCTCAAGCCGGGCGCTTACCGGGAATTGGACCGGATTTCGAATGTGCTCAACAACTATCCCCAGACCATGATCCGGGTGGAAGGCCATACCGATTCGCGCGGTTCCGATCAGTACAACCAGCAACTGTCCGAGCGACGTGCCATGGCAGTGAAAAACGCCCTGATCCAGCGCAACGTCGACGGTCGGCGCATCGAGGCTATCGGCTACGGCGAGTCGCAGCCGATATCGTCCAGTGATGCCATGAATCGGCGGGTGAACATCGTTATCGTTCCCATCCGTCAGAACTGACCAACCGGAATCCATGGACGCATCCGCGCCGATCGCCGGCAGCATCGCCCTCACCATGGGCACGGCCTGGGCCAGCGGCGTCAATCTTTACGCCGCCATGCTGGCCCTGGGCCTGATGGCGAAAAACGGTGCGATCCATCTGCCGCCCGGCCTGCACATGCTCACCCATCCCTGGGTGATCGGTGCAGCCGGGCTGATGTACTTCCTTGAGTTCTTTGCCGACAAGGTCCCCGGAATCGACACCGCCTGGGACATCCTGCACACCTTCATTCGCATTCCGGCCGGCGCTGTGCTGGCCGCGGGGGCCGTGGGCCAGGCCGAACCGGTTGCCATAATGGCGGCCGGTTTGACCGGCGGCACCGTGGCCGCCGGTGCCCACGTCATCAAGGCCGGAACCAGGGTGCTGGTCAACGGTTCGCCCGAGCCTTTCTCCAACTGGACCCTTTCGATCGGCGAGGACGTGGCCGTGTTGGGCACCATCTGGGCGGCCGTCCATCACCCATGGGTGTTTCTCATCCTGTTCGCCCTTTTTCTGCTGGCCTCCCTGTGGCTGATTCCCCGTCTCTGGCGGGGAATCAGCGGCCTTGGCCGCCGCCTTGCCGATATCTTCAGACGAGGAACCGGCAGACCGGTCACCTGAATCGCCCCGTTTCAATAGAGCACCATGGCGCCGTCGCTGAAAGAGCGAACCAGCACCGCTTTCAAAGCATCACGAATCCCCTGATCCTCCCGGCCGGCCCAGCGCCGATAGAGTTCCGGTGCAATGGTCGTGAAGGCAGCCAACACCGTCGGATCGAAATGCGTACCGCTGGCCTGTTGCAGGATGGTCATCGCCGTCTCAAAGGAGAAGGGCTCCTTATAAGGCCGTTGCGAGGTCAGGGCATCGAAGACGTCGACCACGGCAAAGATCCGGGCCAGCAAGGGAATCGCCTCGCCGACCCTGCCCTGAGGATAACCGCTGCCATCGAACTTTTCATGATGGCCCGCGACCACCGCCATCGCATCCCGCAACCATTCCGAACCACCGATGATGTCGACGCCGTGGCGTACATGCTGCCGCATCAGCCCATACTCCTCTTCGCTCAAGCGTCCCTCCTTGAGCAGAATGGCGTCGGGAATACCAATTTTGCCGACATCATGAAGAAAAGCCCCCTTGATCAGTGACTGGATCTGATCGCCTGCCACACCCATGGTTTCGGCCAGGCGGACCGCATAGAGCGTGACCCTGAAATTGTGGGCATCGGTGTCGCTATCCCGTTTGGCGATGGCGCTGGCCAGCAGGGTAAGGGTATCGAGGTTGGCTTCCAAAAGGTTGCGGGAAAACCGGGTCAGTTTGGCCACCAGATGGACGATGACCGGATAGAGCAGAGAACAGGTGGCCAGGACAATCAGGACGGACAAGCCAACCGCCCGCCGCAGGGCGGTACGGAGTGCGGCCCGGGTCTGCTCGGATGGGGCAAAGATCGCCTGGACGGTCCCGACCCGGTGCTGGCCGGGATCGAGCAGGGGGATGCCCACATGCACATGCATTCGCTCTCCCAGCATGACGATTTCGGACCACTTGCCCGCGGCCGGCCTGATCGAGGCCTGCGACGCGACGAATCGGTCCACCGCTCCGGCCAGATCGTAGCCGCTGTCCCTGCGCTCATCGATGTCCGCGTCATCGAGGCTGGAAAAGCTGACAAAGACATACCTGCCTTTCTCCCGGTCCGTCCGGACGGCGACACGCTCGTCCAGTGCCCGGCGAAAGGCGGTCAATCTGTCCATTCCGGTCGTTGCGATGATGTCCATGGTCCGAGAAACCAGCAGGTCCATCTCGATGCGGGTGTCAGCGACCACTTGATCGCGCAGTTGACGCTGCTCCGTCATGTAGACGACCCCGGCGGTCAGCAGGGCGATGACAACAGCCATGCACAGCAGCCTGATCGTCAGGACCCGGTAGACGAAGCGATGGAGGGAAAGGGCACGGGATGGCGGCATGGGTGGGCTCCTTGTTCGGGCTATGGATCACCATGGTTGGCGCGACGGTAGCACTTTCGGCAGGCATCCAACCGTGGTCGTCACTGTACCTGGAGCGTCCTATCCGGGCAAGCCATGACCGTGGCCATCAACCATGCCTTGCCGGTTCCCTGTCGTGTAAAGCCCGGAGGCATTGGAAAAACCGCTTTGTCGCCTGCCGCCGGGGAAGGTATAATACGACCAAATTGTAACCGGCGATGGCAGCGGCCCGTCGCCTCGTTGATTCGATCGCCGTCGTGGACCCTGCCCCGTGCCCCTGTTGCCTGTCCTACACCGCAGCATCGTCGCCAAAACAGCCTTTCTGGTTCTGGTGGTCGTCATCCTGCTCGTGACCGCCCTGGTCCTGACCTCCCGCACCCTGGTGCTCGACCGGTTCACCGATCTTGAACAGAAGGAAGCCCGTGTTCAGGTCCAGCGGGTGGTCAACGAAATCAATGCCACCCTTGAAAAATTACAAGCCTTTGCCACCGACTGGAGCTATTGGGACGATACCTTTCAGTTCCTGGCCGACCGGAACGATGCCTATATCGACAACAATCTGATGGACGAGACCTTTATCGACCAGCGTCTCAACCTGATATACTTTGTCGACAACCAGGGTCAAACGGTGCATAGCCAATTTTTTGACCTCGTTATGGCCAAACCGATCGAGCCGAATCCCGCCGTCATCCCGGCCATCAAATCGCTCACCCCGCCTGTCCGCACCAATTCCGAACCCCAGGAAACGGTGGCGGGCCTGCTTGTCACCCCAACAGGGCCGCTTCTGGTGATCTCTTCGCCGGTACTCCCCAGTCTTCGCAACCAACCCAGCCGCGGCCGGCTGGTGGTCGGACGATATCTGGACGACTCCGAAGTGACACGGATCGCTCATCTGATGCAGGTACAGGTGGCCGTCCATCCTCTTGCCCTCTCCACCCTCCCAAGCGATCAGATCGGCCCCGACCGTTTCGAGATCGAACACCTCGATGCCGAAAGCCTGCGTGCTGCCACTGTCCTGGCAGATGTCGCCGGGCAACCCGCCCTGCGGGTTTCTGTCACCCTGCCCCGGACCATGTTTCGGCAGGGATATGCCATGTGGCAACAGCATGTCCTTTCCGCGGCCCTGCTCGGTGGCGTGTTCGTGGTGGTTTTGGTGATGCTTCTCCATCGCCTTGTTCTTCGCAAACTGATCCGTCTCTCCCGCGAAATCGACCGGATCAGGGAAGAGGGTGATCCGGGCCAAACAGTCACCGTTTCCGGTGAGGATGAAATCGGCTCGTTGGCCGGGAAACTCAACGCCCTGCTCGTCACCCTGCGGCAATTGCAGGATAACCGGGAACAAAGGCAAAGGTATCTACAAAGGATGCTCGACACCATCAACTGCGGCGTCCTGGTGATAACGGCCGAAGAGCGGCGCATCGTTGCCGTCAACCGGAGGGGTGCGGCCATGCTTGGCCGCCAACCGGAAGAAATGGTCGGCCAAGGTTGTCGCGGCCTCATCTGTCCGAGAGAGCGGGACGATTGCCCGGTCCCCGACAACGGCGAAGGCGTCAATCAGCGCGAGGCCATACTCCTGGGCAGTGACGGCCGCGAACTGCCGGTCTTGAAAAGCGTTGCCGCCATCGAACACGAAGGCCGGCACCTGCTGGTCGAGAGTTTTGTCGACATCAGCCCGCTCAAGCAGGCCGAAGCCGAGCTACGGGCCAGCGAGATCCGCTACCGGCGTTTCTTCGACGACGATCTCACCGGCAATTTCATTGTCACGGCCGGCGGCCAGGTCGTGGATGGCAACCCGGCCTTTGCCCGCATGCTGGGCTACGAATCTATTGATCAGGCCATGGGTGAGGACTTACCCAGTCGGTACGCCAAGGGCGAAGATTGGCGGCAGGTTGTCGAACTGATCAGGCGTGACGGAAAAATAGAGAGGCATGAAGTCGAACTGCGAAGACGGGACGGCAGCCCGCTGTACTGCATCGGCAACCAGATTGGTACCTTCGACCACCAAGGCAACCTGACCGAAATCCGGGGCTACCTCTTCGACGATACCAAGCGGGTACAGCTCGAACGGGAGATCCGGCACAATCAGAAGCTGGAGGCCATTGGCACCCTGGCCGGCGGCATAGCCCATGACTTCAACAACATCCTCGCCGGCATCATCGGCTACGCCGAGATCATCCTCCTCAAGGAGGCGCCGGACAGCCGGGTGCAGGACTATCTGAAGAAAATATTGGCCGCCGGCGAAAAGGCGCGCGAACTGATCTATCAGATCCTGGCCTTCAGCCGCAAGACCGAAACCTCCCAGCAGTCGGTTCGGATGACGCCGGTGATCCATGAGGTGATGCAGATGCTTCGCGCTACCCTGCCCACCACCATTGCCATTGAGGAACGGTTGCAGGATGACCTCAACGTGATGGCCGACCCAGTTCAGATTCATCAGATCATCCTCAACCTCTGCACCAACGCCGGCCACGCCATGCGCAAGCACGGCGGGACGCTCACCGTCGAGCTTGAGCGGTTCACTCCGGATAGCCAGTGGTTCGCCCGCAATCCGACCCTCACGCCGGGCGATTACGTGCACCTGCAGGTCAGCGACACCGGTCACGGCATTGCCGAAGAAATCCGCAACCGCATCTTTGACCCCTTCTTCACCACCAAGGGCAAGGACGAAGGCACCGGGCTGGGGTTGTCGGTGATCCACGGCATCGTCCAAACCCTCAAGGGAGTTATCACCGTTGCCTCCACGCCCGGGGTCGGTACGCGTTTCGAGATATTCCTGCCCTGCACCGAAACGGTGGCCCCGGATCTTCCCGCAGAGCAAGGTGTTCGCACCGCGGCGGGAGAACACATCGTTTACGTGGATGACGAACCCTTCCTGACCGAGATCGGCAAGGAAATCCTCCACGAACTGGGGTACAAGGTGACCGACTTTACCGACAGCACCATGGCGCTGGACTTCCTGTCCGCCCACCGCGGCGATGTTGATTTGGTGATCAGCGACCTGACCATGCCCGGCATGACCGGCATCGGACTGGCCCGCGCCCTTCGCGAAGCCGGGATCGCCATCCCGCTGATCATCTGCACCGGCTACCAGGACGACCTGGCCGGCGAGAATCTCGACCTGCTTGGCGTCAGCAAGGTGTTGCTCAAACCGATCAATGTCCAGATCCTGGCCCACTCCGTCGGCGAGGTCCTCGACCAGCACCACCAAGGAAAACACGAGGGCTAAACACCGCCACCACATTCTACCGACCCGGTTCGGCACCCTTGTCCTGGTGACTGACCGAAATGGGGATGCATTCTCAAAGCATGTGTGGCGGCTCCGTTACCCCCCAAACGCAACGGTAAAAACCGGACAAGCCGGGATCTGGCCCTGGTGGCGCCATACGCGGTCCCTGCCTTTGGGCGTACCGGATCATCTTGACAGCAGGCCACACTTTGTGTACATCTCCGCGGTCATCGGCCTACTCAGCCCCGCCCTTGTGATGGCGACCAGCAGATGTCCTCCACTGCGCCCCCGCGCTGGTTGCCGAAAGGCAGGAACAGACAAGCTCAGCCGCACCGGGTGACCGGTGCAGTCAGGCCCTCGGAGAACCGGCGGAACAGATTCAATCCGGCAGGAGATCCCGGGCAGGATACCAGGGGCCAACCACGAGCAACTCTCCGCATGGACCTAGCCACTCTCGTTCTGATCTTTGCTGTTGGCGGCGGCCTGCTCATGGCGTTCAGCATCGGTGCCAACGATGCCACCAACGCCATGGCCTCTTCCGTCGGCTCCAAGGCCATTACCGTTCGCCAGGCGGTCATCATCGCCGGCATCCTCGCCTTTCTCGGCTCTGTTTTTCTGGGCGCCAACGTCGCCGCCACCATCTCCCGGGGGATCATCAACCCGGATGCCATCGTCGACAAGAATGTGCTCATGCTGGGCATGCTCGCCTCCCTGCTGTCGGCCGGCCTCTGGGTGCTCGTTGCCACCATCACCGGTTTTCCCGTTTCCACCACCCACTCCATCGTCGGCTCCATTCTCGGTTTTGGCCTGGTGGCCGGCGGCCCGGAGGTGGTCCGTTGGGGAACCATGACCGGAATTGTGCTCTCCTGGGTGATCTCACCCTTTTTCGGCGCCATCACCGCCTTCCTGGTCTTCTTCAATATCCGCCGCAAAATTCTGCTGGCCGAGCACTTCGTTCGAAGCGCCCGGATTTGGGCGCCGTTCTGGTTTGCCATGACCGCCTCCCTGGTGCTGCTCTCCTTCTTCTTCAAGATGCCCTTCGGCAAATCCCTGGGACTGGGCACCTTCGGTTCGCTCGGGCTGACCGGTTGCATCGCCTTCCTCATTTGGGCCGCCGGGTATTGGCTGGTCGGCCGGCTGTTCGCCGGCGTGGATCTGCAACCCGAATCCATGGAAAACCTTTTCCGTCGGATGCAGGTCGGCACGGCCTGCTACATGGCGCTTTCCCTGGGGGCCAATGATGTGGCCAATGCCGTCGGACCGGTGGCCGCCATCTGGATGATCGCCACCTCAGGAAACCTCTCGCCACAGGCAGAAGTTCCCATTATACTTCTCATTGTCGGTGGACTGGGCATTGCCGTGGGCATCTTTGCCCTTGGACGCAAGGTGATGTCCACCGTGGGGGAACAAATCACCCGACTGACCAATTCGCGGGGCTTTTCCGTGGAGTTCGGGGCGGCCACCACCGTCCTGGCGGCATCCAGCCTGGGCATGCCGGTATCCACCACCCATGCCGCCGTCGGATCGGTGGTCGGCGTGGGCCTGGCGGGAGGGTTTGCGGCGGTGAATTTTCGCGTCCTCGGCAAAATCGTCATGTACTGGCTGCTCACCGTGCCCATCGCGGCCCTCACTTCCATCATCATTTTCCAGCTGCTTCGCTGGACCCTCCTGTAGGGCGGTCGAGGCGGAGACAACGAGGTTAGAAATGCGTATTCCGGTTTTGTCGATGATTGGCGGCCGTTCCCCCATGGATGGCCTGATGGAGCATTACAACCAGATCGAAGCGGCCATGTCGCTTATCCATGACAGCCTGTTGTGCTACATGGAAGGCGGGGCGACCTGCAAGGACTTCCTGACTTTGAAGGGCGAGCTGGACAATCACGAGGAAAACGCCGACATCATCAAGCGCAATATTCGCAACCATCTGCCCCACAGTCTGTTCATGGCGGTGGATAAAACCCTGTTCATCAACTATACCCGAGCCCAGGACAACATCCTCGATGCGGCCCAGGATGCCCTCGACTGGCTGAACATCCATGACGCCAGCCTGGCTGTCGCCATCCGCGGCATCGGTTTGGCCATGGTGGAAGAGGCAACACGCACTGTCGAGTTGCTCAAGCCCGCCCTGGAGGGGACCATCAAGCTGGTCCACACCGATACCATAAACCGCCAGGCGGTCAAGGAGAAGTATCGAGCCGTCAGGGAGCAGCACAAGGTCGTTCGCCGCCTCAAGTCCCAGGTCTTTTCCGAACTCTACAAACAGGACATGGATTTCAAGTCGATCTTTCAACTGCTCCACTTCTTTGAGCGGATGAACGAGATGAGCCATAATGCCGAGAACTGCGTCGACATGCTGCGGGCCATGATCGCCAGGTAAGCAAGGGGACCAAAACACCTGAGACCTGCATCCTGCCGTCCGTGGACAGGAAGAGTCGCATTCCGTGAGTCACCGGGCGGCAGTGCTGCCCGGTTCCCCTCATGGACTGCGTGGCAATCGGACCTGCCCGCGCGCCATGCGAACGGCCCTTTTCATGCACTGCATCCGTGATGAAAGGTCACCCCGTCGAACCCGTTGATGATTGGCTTATTTCGCCCGCCGCCCCATACCCCGCCCCATCTTTCTCCAACAACCCACAATCGAAACAGCGTTGGAGTTCCCCCGTATGGCGCCCCTGTTCCGTCCGCAGGATGATGCTGATCACCAGGCGCATCAAGATCCGACCGGCTCACCAACCTCCGCACACGATCTGCATAATCGGGCCGCATCGGCCGACCACAACGAACGACGAAAGGTTTCTGTGCCAGCACAGTTCAGCCACCGGAGCCGACAGGTTGACTTGATCAACCCAAGGCCATCGGCTGCGACCGCCTCCACACCATCATCGGCGGCACCGACATTCCCCGGAGGACGCCCATCCCCTTTCCCCTGCCGATATTTTCCATTGCCATCTTGCCGGTCATTGTTATTTGTATACCTACGTTGTAGGAGAATAAAGGCAACGGCCCCAGTGGATGCACCTAAACCGATTGCGTATGTTCAGCCAACAACAGGCTTGCAGTCACAACCCCCTTTTGTTTCCCTCTCAAGAAAGGAGAACGTCATGCGCAGCAGATGGTTATTTTCCTGTTTGGCCATCCTGGCCTTATCCTTGATGGCCGTTTCACCGCTTCATGCTTCGCATATGGCGACCGGTAACC
Organism: Desulfobulbus sp.; assembly: GCA_030602145.1. Classification (GTDB taxonomy): domain Bacteria; phylum Desulfobacterota; class Desulfobulbia; order Desulfobulbales; family Desulfobulbaceae; genus Desulfobulbus. Next base: position 7,656 of record JAUWAH010000006.1, on the reverse strand, counting down.
CGGCACCGGCTGCTCCTGCCGACCCGCATGCCGGCCATGGCCAGACAGCCGCTCCCGCGCCCGATCACAGTGCCCACCAAGCCGCTCCGCCGACAGAAAGTGGTTCAGCATCAACCAGTGGCGACATGGCCGCCATGCAGCAGCAGGCAGCCGTGAAAGCTCGAATCGACGAACTGCGCGCTTCCATGAACACCATCAAGGCATCCACCAATGCGGAAGAGCGCAGGCAACTGATGCAGGCTCACCTCGCCGCCATGACCGACAGCCTGACCATGCTCAACAAAACCGGATGCGGGGCAATGATGCAAAGTGGTCGCTGTCCCATGATGGCCGGCATGCAGCATGGCCAATCACAGGGCGGCGGCATGCACCACGGTGCCGGGATGGCCATGGGCCAAGGTGGCATGGGTGGCATGGGTGGCGGAAAGATGGGCCAATGCCACATGATGATGCAGATGCGTTCGGAGCTGACCGCCAGCCTCATGGAGCAGATCATCGAAATGCAGGCCCAGATGCTGGCGGCCAGCGGCAAATAGCACCACAGCCACCTTGGTGGCTGCGCGTGTCCGGCAACCATGCAGGGAGGTGTGTTATGAAGAACAATATCAAGGTCTGGATGCTACTTCTACTGGCAACCCTGTGGAGCGGTTGGCTTTGGGCGTCGGATGGTCATCACGGTCATGGCGGCCATGGTGAGCATGTTATGCACGGAGCGGGCTCCTCCGTAGGTGGGCACACCGGCGAAACATACCGGGTCACGCCCACCTTGCCGGAGGTCATTGCACCTGGACAACCCTGGTCGCTCGTGTTCGATATCACCGAAACCACCGGGCAGCCTGTCGACCGGTTCGACGTGGTGCATGAGGAGTTGCTGCATTTGATCGTGGTCAGTGCCGATCTCGGTTATTATGACCACATCCATCCGGAACATCTTGGCAAGGGTCGATTCGCCGTGACCACCTCTTTGCCTGCGGCGGGTTCCTACTCCTTCTTCTGCGATTATCAACCCGCCGGAAAAAGGGGCCAGGTCTCTTTGTTCACGGTGCAGGTGCCCGGCACCCCAGCTCCGGTGCCTCCACCATCGACAGCATCCACCCAGGTGCAGGGCGACACCCTCGTCACCATGCAAACAGAGCCCGCCGTTGTCCAGGCCGGCAAGAATACGATTTTCCGCTTCGCCCTTGCGCAGGCATCCGACCGGACGCCAATCGATGACCTCAAGCCGTATCTGGGAGAAATGGGCCATCTGGTCATCGTCCGGCAAACAGCCCCGCTGACCGTCGACGAGTACATCCACACCCACGCCATGCCGTCCACCGACACCTCCACCGTGCCCTTTGCCGCTGTCCTGCCGCAATCGGGTTGGTACAGGCTCTTTGCCCAGTTCAATCGGAACGGCACCATCCTGACCGCCTCCTTCTGGCTGCAGGTCGAGTGATTCCTGGACGGGGTGTGGATGAACACACCCCGATCCGGGTGTCTCATCAACCCGCAACAGGCAACCGCTGGCAGCCAGACTTTGTCGAGCAAGGAGTGGTGGCGACGGCCTCTAACAACCCACCAAAAACCACCCCGAAAAAAAGGGTAGCTGGATTGCTCCAACTACCCGCTATATTGGTGGAACCAACGAGCCTCGACCTCACGATCTCAGGCGTCACTGTCCGGTTAACACATGTACATCATGCGTGTTTTCAGTGCATTAAACATTGTCTGCCAGTTCTGATAAAACAATTTCAATCTAGAAAGCTCCCTTCAACGATATAAGAATCGGCCGGAGGAACAACCTGTCTTTGAAGAAATGCGCTTCATTCCAGACCGGTTGCCCGGATGTTAGAAGTTATCGGGACCCACCCCAGGTTTTCCGTCCTTGGTTTTCACCCTCCAGAATGCGTCAGCTTTCATCCTGTCGGCCAGCTTTGACCTTTTTGCCGGAAAGCCCCCTGGTAAGCCCCCCCGAAATAAAAAAAGGGTAGTTGGATTGCTCCAACTACCCGGTATACTGGCGGGGCCGACGAGACTCGAACTCGCGACCTCCGGCGTGACAGGCCGGCGTTCTAACCAACTGAACTACGACCCCAGTATGTGTGGTGGGCGAAACAGGGCTCGAACCTGTGACCCTCGGCTTGTAAGGCCGATGCTCTCCCAGCTGAGCTATTCGCCCCAAAAGGTGACGGTCTTTTTATCAGGTGGACTGTCGTCCGTCAAGCAAAAAGCAGAGTCTTTTTGGGCAATGAGCAAATTCTCCAGACCATGAGAAACCGCACCGCCCGAACCGGTCATTGGGCCGGAGTGTTATGGGAGGAAATGGTGAAATCCTTATAGATCGAATCCAGCGGCACCGTCTTGAACAGGGTTTCCCCCTCCTTGAGGATCAGCGCCCGCTGCAGGACTTCGTCGACATCATCCACCAGGTCGATGGTCAGGCTGGCGCGGATCTTCTGGGGCACATCCCGCAAATTGCGCTCGTTTTCCTTGGGAATCAAGACATTGGTGATATTGCCCCGTTTGGCGGCCAGCAGCTTTTCGGTCAGCCCGCCGATGGGCAACACCCGGCCGCGCAGGGTGATCTCGCCGGTCATCGCCATTTTGCGATCCACCGGCAGTTTGAGGATGGCGGACACGATGGCGGTGGCGATGGTGATGCCGGCCGACGGTCCATCCTTTGGGATGGCGCCCTCGGGCACATGGACATGGATATCGATCTTCTGATAGAAGTCGGGCTCAAGCCCCAGCCGCATGGCCCTCGACCGCACATAGGAAAGCGCCGCCCGGGCCGACTCCTGCATGACATCGCCGAGCTTTCCGGTGATGGTCAGCTTGCCCGATCCGGGCATGATGGTGGCTTCGATCTGGAGCAATTCACCGCCCACCTCTGTCCAGGCCATGCCGGTGGCCAGCCCGATCTCGTCGTGTTCCTCGGCCAGGCCGAAGCGATACTTGGGGACCCCCAGAAACCGTTCGACCGCCTGTGAGGAGATACGGTACTTCTTGCGTGGTTCCTTGTTCTTCAGCCGCTCCCGGGCCACCTTGCGACAGATGGAGGCAATGGTCCGCTCCAGGCTGCGCACGCCGGCCTCCCGGGTATAGCGCCGGATGATCTCCAAAATGGCCTTGTCGTTGAGGGCAATCTCGTCGGCCTTGAAGCCGTTCGCCTCAAGCTGCTTGGGCAGCAGAAAATCGGCACCGATGTGCAGTTTTTCCTCTTCGGTGTAACCGCTGAGCTGGATGATCTCCATGCGATCCTGCAGCGGCACCGGAATACCGTGCAGATGGTTGGCCGTGGTGATGAAAAACACCTCGGACAGGTCATAGTCGACATCCAGATAATGGTCGTTGAACGCGTAGTTCTGTTCGGGGTCGAGGACCTCGAGCAGGGCTGCGGATGGATCGCCGCGAAAGTCGACGCTCATCTTGTCGACCTCGTCGAGGCAGAAAACCGGATTGATGACCCCTGCCTTCTGCATGGAAAGGATGATCTTGCCGGGCATGGCGCCGATATAGGTGCGGCGGTGGCCGCGGATCTCGGCCTCGTCCCTCACGCCGCCAAGGGAGAGGCGGACGAACTCCCGTCCCATGGCCCGGGCGATGGATCGACAGATCGAGGTCTTGCCGACACCGGGGGGGCCGACCAGACAGAGGATCGGTCCGCGGATCTTTTTCACCTGGGCCTGAACCGCCAGATATTCAAGGATCCGCTCCTTGGGTTTCTCCAGGCCGTAATGGTCCTCGTTGAGGACCTTCTCGGCGCGCAGGATGTCGATTTTGGATCGGGATCGTTTCTTCCACGGCAGGCTCAGGATCGCATCGATATAATTGCGCACCACCGTGGTCTCGGCGGACATGGCCGGCATCTGGCGAAGTTTCTTGAACTCCTTCTGGACTTTCTCCTGCACCGCCTTGGGCAACTGCTTCTTGTCGATGGCCTGCTGCAGTTCACTCAGGTCGTCGCCGCCCTCGCCCTGGCCCATCTCCTCCTGGATGACCCGCATCTTTTCGGAGAGGTAATAGTTGCGCTGGGTGGCGTTCATCTTCTTCTTCACCTTGGCGTGGATATCCCGCTCCATTTCGGAGAGTTCCATCTCCCGGTAAAGAGTCTCCAGCACCTTGGCGATGCGCTGCGGCAAACTCACCAGTTCGAGAATCGACTGTTTTTCCTCGGTTTTCAACTGGATATGGGAGGTAATCAGGTCAACCATCCGGGAGGGATCCTCCAGGGTGGTGATCGAGGTGAGGACCTCGCGCGGCAGTTTCTTGTTGTTCTGCGCGTACTGATCGAAGGCCTTGCGCAGTTCGCGCAGATAGGCGGGCACATCGTCCCGTTCGATGTCGACATCCGGCGCTTCCACCAGCCGGACCGAGTAGAAGGATTCCTCGTCCTCGCCGCCCGCGAAGGCGCCGACGATGATCGCCCGCCGCTTGCCCTCGACCAGGGCTTTGATGGTCCCGTCGGGAAGACGCAGCAACTGCATGACCGAAGCCAGGGTGCCGAGGGAATAGAGATGCGTTTGGTCGGGATCGTCCACCCTCGCATCCTTCTGGGTGACCAGAAAGATCAGCGAACGGTTGGCCATGGCCGCCTCAAGGGCCATGATCGATCGTTTTCTTCCGACCACGAGCGGGGCGACCATTCCGGGAAAGAGGACAATGTCCCGGAGCGGCATCAGGGGATAGGTTTCGGCGGACAGTTCACTCATCGGCAGCAATCAGGCGATATTCTTCGTTTCGGTGTTATCGTAGAGAATGATCGGGTAGTCACCCTGGTTGATGACCTGTTCATTGATGACGCACTCGGTGGCCCGGTCGTCGGAGGGCAACTCATACATGACATCGAGCATGCACTCTTCCAACACCGACCGCAGGCCACGAGCACCCGATTTGCGGGCCAGGGCCTTCTGGGCGATGGCCTTGTAGGCGCCTTCGGTGAACCGCAGGGTGATGCCCTCGTAGGCAAACAGCTTCTGATACTGCTTGCTGAGCGCATTTTTCGGCTCCTTGAGGATACGGATCAAATCTTCCTCGGCGAGTTCCTCCATGGTGGCAATCACCGGCAGCCGGCCGACCAGTTCCGGAATCAAACCGAACTTGAGCAGGTCCCCGGGTTGGATCGAGGCCAGAATCTCGCCGATGGGCCGCTCCTTCTGACTGACCACCTTGGCACCGAAACCCATGGCCTGGGTGCCGGTGCGTCGTTTGATCACCCCGTCCAGGCCGACAAAGGCCCCGCCGACGATGAACAGGATGTTGGTGGTGTCGATGCGCACCAGTTCCTGCTGGGGGTGCTTGCGGCCGCCCTTGGGAGGCACCGAGGCCATGGTCCCCTCGATGATCTTGAGCAGGGCCTGCTGCACCCCCTCGCCGGAAACATCGCGGGTCAGGGAGGCGGAATCCGATTTGCGGGCGATCTTGTCGATTTCGTCAATGTAGATGATGCCGCGCTGGGCCTTGTCGACATCGTAATCGGCCGCCTGCAGCAGGCTGACCAGGATGTTTTCCACATCCTCGCCGACATACCCGGCCTCGGTCAGGGTGGTGGCATCGGCGATGGTGAAGGGCACCTTGAGCAGCCGGGCCAGGGTCTGGGCCACCAGGGTCTTGCCGCTGCCGGTCGGTCCGATGAGGATGATGTTCGATTTCTGCAACTCGACATCGTCGTGGCCGGCGGGGGGGGCATTGATCCGCTTGTAATGGTTGTGCACCGCCACCGACAGGATACGTTTGGCATGATCCTGACCGACCACGTACTGATCGAGATAGGCCTTGATCTCCTTGGGCTTGAGCACCTGCGGACCGAACTCGGCCTGCCCGTCCTTCTCCTCGGAAGATTCGGTCATGATCTCGTTGCACAGGGCGATGCATTCGTCGCAGATGTAGACGTTCGGCCCGGCGATCAGCTTGCCGACCTCTTCCTGGCTTTTACCGCAGAACGAACAGATGCAGTTCAGGCCGGGATCATCATGAAAATCGTTGTTCACCGTTGTTTCTCCGTGTCCAGCTCCTCGCGGTTGGCCAAAACCTTGTCGACTATGCCGTACTGGCAGGCCTCGACGGCGCTCATGAAGTTGTCGCGTTCGGTGTCGGTCTGAATTTTTTTCATCGACTTGCCGGTGTGCCTGGCCAGAATGGTGTTGAGGTCGTGGCGCATGCGCAGGATCTCGCGGGCATGGATATCGATGTCGGTGGCCTGCCCCTGGTAGCCGCCCATGGGCTGATGGATCATGATGCGGGCATTGGGCAGGGCGAACCGCTTGCCGGCGGCGCCGCTGGCCAGCAGCAAGGCCCCCATGGATGCCGCCTGCCCCATGCACAGGGTGGCCACATCGCAGCGGATGTACTGCATGGTGTCGTAGATGGCCATGCCGGCGGTCACCGAACCGCCGGGGGAATTGATGTAGAAGGTGATATCCTTGTCCGGATCCTCGGCTTCCAGAAACAGCAGCTGGGCCACGATGACGCTGGCGACCTCATCGCCGACCGGACTGCCAAGAAAGATGATCCGCTCCTTGAGCAAACGGGAATAAATATCGTAGGCCCGTTCGCCGCGCGGACTCTGTTCAACCACCATGGGAATCAGATTCATGCTCGATGCTCCCGAAAAAAACTGATGACGGCGGCACCGGGCCGCCGTCGGAAAATCTCACCTGCCGCGTCGATCAGGCCGCCGACGGCTCCGGAGCCGCCACTTCGGTGAAATTGGCCTGTTCGCGCAGGAAATTGAGCACCTTCTCATTGTGCAGCTCGTTCATGAAGGGCAGGATTTCCTCACGCCGTTTGAAATATTTCTTCACCTCGTCGATGGTCATCCGATACTGCTCGGCGATGCGCTGATAGCCGCGCTGGATATCCTCGTCACCGATCTTGATCTCCTCGACCTCGGCGATCTTCTTGAGGAGAAAATCCCCCTTGACCCGCTTGACCGCGACCTCACGGTTCTTCTCGACAAGATCGTCCAGCTTGATGCCGGCCGATTCGAACGACAGGCCGCTTCGCCTGAGATTCTCTTCGGTCTGCTTGATCATTTCCTGAATCTCAAAGTTGACCAGCCGCTGCGGCACTTCAAAGGGATTGAGTTCGATCAGCTTGTGCATGATCTTGTCGTCAAGGTCACCCTGGAGGGCGTCGTCCTTGGTCTTCTGCAAACGTTGACGGATATCCTCGCGGAGATCAGCCATGGTGGCCAGTTCCGGCTTGATGTCCTTGGCGAACTCGTCGTCCAGTTCGGGCTTGATCCGCACCTTGACATCCTTGATGTCCACCTTGAACTCCACAGCCTTGCCGGCCAGCATCGGATTGGGATAATCGCCCGGAAAAGTAATCTCATAGAGGGTCTTGTCGCCTTTCTTGAGACCGAGCAGCTTCTCCTCAAATTCCTTGCCCAAACGGTGCATGCCGATATCGACATTGAAATTCTCGTTGTGCACCTCCTTCATCGCCTTGCCGTTGTGAAACCCCTGGAAGTCGACGATGGCCACATCGTCCATGGCGATGGCGTGGCCTTCCTCGGCGGTCTGCAGCACCGCCTGGTGCCGCTGCAGCATGGCGATTTCCTTGTCGACCTCTTCCTCGCTGACCGTCAAGGTCGGTTTCTCCACCGCAAGCCCCTTGTATTCCTTAAGTTCGAACTCGGGCTTGACATCGACCATGGCCACATACACAAAG
>JAUWAH010000255.1 GCA_030602145.1 Desulfobulbus sp. | reverse complement strand
TGCCCACCCTGGATCAGTTTCAAAAAAGAGTGCTGCGGGCCGGCGAACGGGGAGTGCTGCGCACGGCCGGCGCCCTGCTTGACAAGGTTCAGGATCTGTTGCGCCTGCGACGGGAGGTCGCCAACAGGATCAATGACTGGGCCAACAGGGCAAGGAGCGCCAGGGTCTACCAGCCTTCACGTCACACCCGGTACACGACTGCCCTGGAGGGGATCGTCCCTTCAGACTTTCTCCGCACCCTTCGGGCCGAACAGCTTCGCCACAAGCCCCGCTTCCTTCAGGCCCTGGCCTTGCGCATCGATCGGGCCGAACACTCGCCGCTCAAGGATGACAAGAAGGCCGAACGGCTGCGCACCCCCGAAGCCCGCCTGGCCGAGATGGCCCGGTTCGCCAACCCCGGCCCGGCCTGCCTTGCCTGCCAACAGGAATACCTTGAATTGCTGGAGGAATTCCGGGTTTCCCTTTTTGCCCCCGAACTGGGCACGGCCCAGCCTGTTTCCGAACAGCGGCTTGCCCACAAGTGGCAGGAGGTGGAAAATATTTGTCGCCGGGTGGAATAGATTGCGTCTGGACGATGGTGATTCCGGCTTCGCTGCCGTGCCGGAGCGCCAACCTTTGCTTGTTCGTTGTGGCCAGCCAATGTGACCCAGCCATGCTGATCTTTTGCCAGGGATGACCGGTGGCATCTTCTTTGCCCTGACCATCGATCCCTGGTTGCGCTTTTTGTTCCGATATCCTAGAGTTCCCACACTTAACCCCCTCGAAACAGAGAGACGGAAACCATCCGTCACGGGGTATTTGAACGCAACGCGTAGCCGACCATGAACGACGACCCCAAAACCGCCCAACCACCGCTCCTCATCGTTCGCTATGACACCATCAGGGAACTGACCGCCTTCCAGGAGCAATACGACCGGCTTATCCTGGAAATGCAACAGGTTCAGGTGCAACTGGACAGCAGCCCTCCCCTGGAGCCCGATTCCCCAAGGGCTGCCCAGCGACAGGAGTGGCGTGCCTGGCTGCAACTGCAGATCAAGAACAAGAAACAGGCCCGCGAAGATCTGCTCAAGGCCATGCTTGCCAAGAACATTGTCATCGAAGAGTTGCCGCACTGAGCCCGGCCACCGGATTATCTCCCCATACACTTCTTCTTCATTCCGAAAACAACGAGCCTGTCATGCATGCCTTGTCGAGAACCATCACCTGCCTGTTCCTTGCCTTCGCCTGTTCGTTCCTGACCACGCCAACGGTGCAAGCCGGTCAGGAACAAGACCGTTTTTTTCTCATGGGCAGCGGCGTCATGCAGCTCAAGAACCACCGCAACAACCGCGAGGCCAAGGTCAGTCTGCTCAACAAGGACCGCTCGCTCAACGAGGAGGCGCTGGCCAAGGTGGACTGGGTGTTCGATTATCCCACCGCGGAGATGGGGGAACACATCTCGCCCCGGCTGCTGTTCATGCTCAGCTATTTCGCCGACCGATTGGCGCCGGGCAAGACGATCCATATCGAATCGGCCTACCGAAACCCGGAGTATAATCATAAGATTCGGGAACAGGGGAATAACGTGGCCCGCACCAGCACCCACCAGGACGGCCTGGCGCTCGATTTCTGGCTGCCGGGCGTGGACGGCAAACGGCTCTGGAAAACAATCAAGGCAAAAAATTGCTGCGGTGTCGGCCATTACGGCGGCAAGGTCGTTCATCTGGATGCCGGCCGGCCCCGCTTCTGGGAAGCGGCCACCTCGGGGACCCGAGCCAAGGAACCGGATTACAACCGCAACCTCTATCTCTCCACCGAATTCGACCGCTACCGGATGAAGGAACAGGTCAGGTTGTCTTTCTCCGGACTGAGCAGTTTCGATTTCGGCGTCCATCCGGTGGCCCAGGTGTTTCGAGCCGAGGATCCGCAGACACCGGTGACCGGCCTTCGCCTCAATCACCAGGACGAAAACGACTGCCTGCGTATCGGCGACCGCAAAACCGCCCGCTCCCTGACCGCCCTGCTCCCCGCCTATCTACCCAAGGGTCGCTACACCATCAAGATGGAATTCTGCGAGAAACCCTTTGAACAGATGCCCTCCCAGGCGGTTTCCAACCCCATCGAACTGATTCCGTAATGGCGGCGCCCCTCCCATGAGGGTTTGTCCGGTGGCCAGGAAATGTCTTCAGGCATGACAGCCAGTTACCACTTCCACGGCGACCTTGTTTCCCTGCTCCGGCCGCATTGGCGGCACGCGACACCAGTTGTGCAGCCGGTCACCCGTGCTGCCTCGATCAAAGATGTGATCGAGGCCTTCGGCCTGCCCCATACCGAAGTCGGCGAACTGACCTGCAACGGCCGACCGATCGATTTTTCCTGGCCGGTCGAATCGGGGCAACGGTTCGAGATCTTCCCCATCCTGCCGCCTTGGGATGTGACTCAGCCGACCCGGCTGCGCCCCGTGCCCCTGCCCTGCCTGCGCTTCGTGGTCGATGTCAATGTCGGTGGGCTGGCCCGGGCTCTGCGGATGGCCGGATTCGACACCCTCTACGATTCCTCCTGGTCCGAGCAGCGCATCCTGCGGCTGGCAGAGGAGGAGAGTCGTCTTGTGCTCACCCGCAATCTGGATCTGCTCAAACGGAAACAGGTGATCTTTGGCCGGGCCGTCCGGGCGCATCGGCCGGCGGATCAGTTGCGGGAAGTACTGAATCTTTTCGCCATCGACCAACCGCCCCAGCCCCTGTCCCGCTGCCTCCAGTGCAACACCCCTCTGCAACCCGTGGCCAAGGCAGTCGTTCTCCACCGGCTTGAACCGCTCACCGCCCGTTATTTCAACACCTTTCACCTCTGCCAACACTGCGACAAGCTCTATTGGGCGGGCAGCCATGTCGACAGGATGCGGCGGTTCCTGCACGAAGTCCCTTGATCCGGGATTTTTTTGTCGCACTGCACACGCTGGCGCAAGCAAGGGAGCACGCAGGGACCCGGTCATGCAGTTGCCGGACCGAATCGCTTCACTCATGGGCAAGGCGATCTTCAGAGGAAGAAAATCGGGTGAGGAGGAACGGGGCTGCCGGCGCGGCAACCGACCCCGGCACCGAATCGGTGCCGCCGGTTCGGCGAACGGCCGGCATCCTACCCGGCAATAGGGCGATTCACCCGCTTCAGTGGAGGGCAAGGAGGTCGAGCGACGGGCAACGGTCCGCAACGGGAGCGTTGCATCCCAAGGCCCGGCGGGGGCAAGGCAAAAAACACCTGCCTTATCCGGACAAATGCCCTTTGAGCCAGCGCGGTGGACCGGCCGGCCCCAAGTCTTGTCGGATCGCCCTGGCCAGAGAGCCTCAATGGCGGTCAGGGCGAGGCATGCAAACGGAGATGTGCTGTTTTCGAGGAACGATCTGGGTCCGGAGGCGCTATTCCGCCAAAGCGCAGACCTTTCTTCGTTCATTGTGGCCGGCCAATTTGGCCCAGTGTCGCTGGTCAGTTGCCAACAGGCGGGCCTCCTGTTCCAGCCATCTCATGGCTTGGCCATACATCTTGGCTTCGTCAAGCCGGACACTGGCATAGGAACCATTCGCTTCCAGCGGAAGCTGATCGGAGCACAGGCTGATTTCGTTGTCGTCGCGTAAACGGATGGTCAGGGTGCTGTCCTTAAGCAGCAATCCTTCTTGGAAAACCGACACGAGGGTGTCGGAGTTAAACACAGTCACTTCCTCATCGATCACGGCCGCCCTCAAATCGATGAGCAGGTGGTTGCAATGGGGCATGTGCAGCATGGTCTGGGCGATCTGGAGAAGATCCCAGCCAGCATCGTCGCTCAATTCTCCTGAAACAACAATTGCATAGACTGTGCCGTCGTTCATTTTCATGATTCTGAATCGCATCTATCCCTCCCTTGGATATCTGATTAGTCCATTAATCACATGCAATCAAAGAACGCCGCGTGCGGCAGGAAGACGTGCTGACCTGCATTCCCATTCCAGAGGTCACATCGGCATCTTTCCTTACCTCTCTTATCGGCAGATCGGGACCTTTTATTGAGAGAAAAAATCATTAACCGTTATTTTCTTCCTACCATCACGATTCTCCTTTCATCCCAAGGCGCTGCCGCGATAACCACTCCCGTGCCGAGGCCACATCGTGGGCGATCTCTTGATAAATGCCTTCCCGCCTCATCTGCTCTTGGGACCGGAATCGCCCGGTGACGTTGGCCAGGCGGCTATCAACGGCAAATCGATTTCATTTTTTCTTTTTGGCAAAAGGCGGTATGATTTGCCCATACATCAACCGCGATATCCCCTGCGGTCTTCATTCCGTCAAACAGTGGCTTGTCGATTACAAGTCCACATACTCAGCAAACAGAGGAAAGGAGTTGTTATGAATCACCTGATGCGATGTACCGTCATACTGACCCTGGCCGCCATGTTGACCGCCTGCGCGGGTGCGACCAGACAAGAAACCGGAACCGGTGTGGGAGCCGCAGCCGGAGCCGGAATTGGAGCGATTCTCGGCCAGGCCATTGGCGGCAACACCACCGGTACCCTGGTCGGAGCAGGTATCGGTGCCGTTCTGGGCGGCATCGCCGGCAACCAGATCGGTGCCTACATGGACCGCCAGGAACAGGACTTGCGCCAGGTCGAGGCCGCCAGCATCCAGCGCGATCAGGACGTGCTGACCGCCACTTTCAAGAGTGACATGTTCTTTGACTACGAT
>JAUWAH010000269.1 GCA_030602145.1 Desulfobulbus sp. | reverse complement strand
GCTGCCGGGCGCAATTCGGGCATCAGCAGGAGCATGGGCAGCCCGGCCTCCAACGTGCCGGCCGGACAGAGGTATTTGCAAAACCAGGGCTGACCGATCCCGAACTCGCTGACCACGGCCAGCGGCAGCACCACCACCATCAAGATCAGGACCAGATGCTTACCCAAGGCCAGGTACCGGGGCACGGACATCTTGGCCGAGGGAATCCGATGGAGCAGTTCCTGCACCAAGCCGAAGGGGCAGGCCCAGCCGCAGATCAACCGGCCGAACACGGCACCGAGCAACCCCATCCATCCGAGCACATAACTGCCCACGTACAGTTGTCCCGCATCCAGGGACAGTCGCACGCCCAGCAGCAGCTGCTGCAGGCTCCCGACCGGACAGAAGGAGGTTGAGGCCGGGCAGGAATAGCAGTTGAGGCCGGGTGAGCAAAGCACTTTCAGCGGTCCCTGATAGAGGGTACCGGTCACCGGAAAACCCCAAAATCCGTTGACCAAAAAGAGCCAGAGAACCTGGATCCACAACCGCAGCCGTTCCATGTTCAGCCGATGCCGATGCAGGACAGGCAGATGGCCCGCGCCTGCTCGAGAACCCGGGAGGGTTCGTCAAGAGCAATGCCGGCCAGGAGGAGCAATAAAAAAACCAGACCCGCCAGCAAAGGGGCCTTGCGCAAACCGTTGGTCGGGCGTTGACTCGGCTGGATGGAATCGCTGCTGCTCACTGGTCTATTCCAAACGGGCCAGCAGACTGACCAGCCGGTCCAGGTCGTCACTGGAGTAGTACTCGATCTCCAACTTGCCGCGCTTGCCCTGTTGAACGATCCGCACCTTGGTGTGCAACCTGTTGGTCAACTGATTGACCAGGGCTGCACAGTAGGATGGCGGCAGGTCTTCCGCGGCTTGGGCAGTTGCCTCACCGGTCTTTGCCGCCGGCGGAACCGGCTTGGCGACGCACAGCCGTTCCGCCGCCCGCACCGACAACCCCTGGGTGACGATCCGATCGCGCACCTCCCGCAGCAGATCCGGCTGTTCCTTGATCCGCAGCAGCACCCGGGCATGCCCCTCGCTGATGACGCCCTCCACCACATCGGTACGCACACTCTCCGGCAACTGGAGCAAACGGAGCACATTGGTGATGGTCGAGCGCTGTCGCCCCACCTTTTTCGCCACCTCTTCCTGGGTGAGGTGAAACTCCTCCATCAGGCGGCGATAGGCTACGGCCTCTTCGATGGGGTTGAGATCGTGGCGCTGGATATTCTCGATAAGGGCCAGTTCCAGGCTTTCCCGGTCACCGCCCTGCTCCATCACCACTACCGGAATTTCGTCGCACCCGGCCATCTTCGCTGCCCGCAAACGGCGTTCGCCGGCGATCAGCACATAGCGATTATCCCCGCCGCGACTGACCAAGAGGGGCTGAATAACGCCTTTTTCGCGGATTGAATCGGCCAACTGGTGCAGTTTTTCGGCGTCGAAATGACTGCGCGGCTGCTGCGGATTCGCTGATATCTTTTCGATATCACACATAAAAAATCGATCCGCCTCTTCCTGGCCCTCCTCGGGCAACAGGGCGCCCACGCCCCGGCCCAACACGTTTTTTGCCATGTTCATCTCCTTGCCTTGGCCCGCTTGAGAAATTCAGCCCCCAGTTGCAGATACGCCTTGGCGCCACTGCTGGCCGCATCGTACTCAAGGATAGTCTGTCCATGGCTTGGGCTTTCGCTAAGTCGCACATTGCGCGGTATCACCGCCCGATAGACCTGGTCGCCGAAATGCTTTTGGATTTCGCTGGCCACCGAATGGGTCAACCGGTTACGCCGGTCGTACATGGTCAGGAGCAACCCTTCAATATACAACTCACGGTTCAGGCTTTTCTTAACCTTACGAATGGTCTGCACCAGTTGGGCCAACCCCTCCAGGGCAAAATACTCGCACTGAAGGGGAATCAGTACTGAGTCGGCAGCGGTCAGGCTGTTGATGGTCAACAACCCCAGGGAAGGTGGGCAATCGATGAGGATATACTGGAACTGATCCTTGACCGGCCTCAGGATGGACTTCAATCGCTTCTCCCTCTGCTCCTGACTGATCAACTCAACCTCTACCCCGACCAGATCGATGGAGGCGGGAAGCACAAAGAGGTTCTTCTGTTTGGCGGGCAGAATGCACTCGGCCGCCTCCTTGGCACCGATGTAGCAATTGTAGATATTTTTTTCGCCGCTGGCCTTGAAGACGCCGACACCACTGGAGGCGTTGCCCTGCGGATCGGAATCGACCAATAACACCTTCTTGCCCTTGGCCGCCAGTACGGCGGCGAGATTAAGGGCCGTGGTGGTCTTACCGACACCACCTTTCTGGTTGGCCAGAGCGATAATTCGCGTATCCGCCATCATAAAAGTTCTCCGGTATTGCTTTGTTGATGAAACAATCGCGGAGTATACTATACTCTCGCATCCCGGAGAACAGATCTCTTCCCGTGCAACCTTTTTTCCTCCATGTTTCACGTGAAACATAGAGAGCGGACCATGCATTATGGCAGCGTACAGTGATGTACTTATAATCGGCAGCGGTGTTTCCGGCCTCTCCTTCGCTCTCAAGGTGGCTCAGTTCTCCAAGGTGACCCTGATCACCAAGAAGAACAAAGCCGACTCGGCAACCAATCTGGCGCAAGGCGGAGTGGCGGCGGTCTTGTCGGTGGAGGATTCAATTAACGCCCACATCAGCGACACTCTGATCTCGGGTGACGGCCTTTGCAAAGAATCCATTGTCCGCATCGTCACCACCGAAGGACCGGACCGGGTCAGGGAATTGGTTGACCTGGGTGTCCGATTTCAAAAGGGAAAAAATGGTGAGGGATTTGACCTAGGCATGGAAGGGGGCCATTCGGCCAGAAGGGTGGCCCATGCCTCGGACTTGACCGGCAAGGAGATCGAACGCGCTCTCCTGGAGCAGGTGGCGGCCAATTCCAATATCACTGTACTTGAAAACCATTTGGCCATCGACCTGCTCATCGAATCCAAGGCCCTGGGCAAAGCACGAAGAGATGGCGATCGATGCCTGGGAGCATATGTGCTTGATCGCCTGACCGGAGAGGTGGAGACCCATCGGGCTGGAGCCACCGTCCTCTGCACCGGTGGGTGCGGCAAGGTCTATCTGTATACCACCAATCCGGATATCGCCACCGGCGACGGAGTGGCCATGGCCTATAGAGCGGGAGCCAAGGTGGCCAACATGGAATTCATCCAGTTCCACCCCACATGCTTTTTCAACCGTGAGGCAAAAAACTTCCTCATCTCGGAGGCGGTGCGCGGCGAAGGAGGCATCCTGATCAATCAGCAGGGCGAACCGTTCATGAAGAAATATGATGACCGGGGCGATCTGGCCACCCGCGATGCCGTTGCCCGTGGCATCGATGCGGAAATGAAAGCCACCGGTGCCGATTGTGTCTTTCTTGACATCACCCATAAGCCGGCCCCGTTCCTGATGAGTCGGTTCCCCAATATCTACGCCATCTGCAAACAGTATGGGGTCGACCTGACCAAAAAACCCATCCCAGTGGTGCCGGCGGCCCATTATATGTGTGGCGGCGTCCTGGTCGACGAGTGGGGCCGCAGCTCCATCGATAACCTTCTTGCCCTGGGAGAAACAGCCTGTACTGGTTTGCACGGCGCCAACCGACTCGCCTCCAATTCGTTGCTCGAGGCAGTGGTGTTCGCTCATAGGGCAGCAGACTGGTTGCATGGGGAGATCGACCGGATCAGGAAATTGCCACGCCTTGAGGTGGAACCGTGGCGCACCGGCGGAGCGGCGGTGCTCGATGAGTCAATCCTCATCAAGCACAACTGGGATCAATTACGCCAATTGATGTGGGATTATGTGGGTATTGTGCGGCGGACGAAACGACTCAACCTGATCCAAACCAGGCTGAGTTTCATGTTGGCCGAGATCAAGGAGCACTTCTACGATTACCTGCTCACTCCGGATCTGGTTGAGTTGCGGAATCTGGCGGTGATTGCCGATTTGATTGTCCAGAGCGCCAGTCTGCGCAAGGAGTCGCGCGGTCTGCATTATATTGTCGATTATCCGGCTAAAAACGACCGGGAGTTCCTTCGGGACACCATCCTGCAAAAATGAAAGAAACGGCCCCGAAAGCCTCTGCTGCCTCCGGGGCCTTCTCCTTTATTTCTTCTGCTCCTGCATCTTTTGCATCTGTTGCATGGCCTCATTCATCTGCCTCATCAGGTCCTGCTGATCGGCAGGACTCAACCCCTCGGCCGGCATTTCTTTCTGCATGCCATGTTGCTGCATGCCTTGCGGCATCCCCTGTGGCATGGCGCCGTCAGCACCGCCGAACATTCCCATGGGACCGGCCTGCTGCATCTGCTTGGCGCCATCCGGTTGCTTGAGGGTGTTGACGGTGTGCTGAATCATAGTGGTCATCATCGATTCCATTTCCGGATTATGAACAGCC
Organism: Desulfobulbus sp.; assembly: GCA_030602145.1. Classification (GTDB taxonomy): domain Bacteria; phylum Desulfobacterota; class Desulfobulbia; order Desulfobulbales; family Desulfobulbaceae; genus Desulfobulbus. Next base: position 69 of record JAUWAH010000269.1, on the reverse strand, counting down.
TCGATACCGGCGGGAGCGGCAAAGGCGCTGTCAGGAATGGCCGCATCGGTATCGATCTTGGTGGCGGCA
>JAUWAH010000398.1 GCA_030602145.1 Desulfobulbus sp. | reverse complement strand
GGAGCGGAGGCCGCCGTGCGGCCGGACCGCAAAGGGAGGCAGGGTAGTCCAGATATCCATTGTCTCCCTTGTTTCCCTGTATTGCCCTGATGGTCACCTCGCCGTATTCTTTAATTCGCCGGGCTTCCGGGCTGGCTGCCGCAATCGTGCGGCGCAGCTTCGGGTCAGTGTATTCAGGACACCCTGTCGGAGGAGGAAAGGTCATGCCCATTGGAGAAATCTGCAACCGGGAGGTGGTCTTTGCAAACAAGCAGACCCTGATCGTCGAGGCGGCGCAACTGATGCGGCGTTACCACGTCGGCGATCTGGTGGTGGTCGACGAGGTCGACGGCAAACGGGTGCCGGTGGGGATGGTCACCGATCGCGACATTGTCATGGAGATCGTCGCCAAGATGCTGCCGGCAGATGGGTGCACGGTGGAGCACATCATGGCCGCGCCGGTGGTGACCGTCAGCGAAAATGAGGGGCTTATCGGTGCCATCCAGCGCATGCGGTCCCACGGGGTCCGTCGCATGCCGGTGGTCGACGCCGAGAGCGGTCTGGTCGGCATCGTCTCGGTGGACGACCTGCTCGACCTGCTCGCCGGGGAGTTAAACGAGCTGGCCAAGGTGGCGCCACGGCAGCAGGGCAGGGAGGTCCGCAACCGGATCGGTTGATGGCGCCACCGAGTTGTTCTTGCACGTACGTTCTCCTTGTCGCTCCTCGGCCGTCAAATCATGTCGAAGAGAGGCCCATTCTTCCTTCGCCCATTGATGCGGTTTTCGGTGTTCTCTTCTTGCTCCCTTTTACCCCTTTGGGGATAGTCTTTTTCGGGTTGAATAGGGCTCAAAAGACCCGGCGCGGCAAAAAAAATTTTGCCGTTATTTCGGGGAATTTACCTCGCTCCGAGAACCGTGCGGAGAGGTTTGGGTTGCATTATCTCGAATTTCTGTTATTTTCGTTTTTTGTTTAGTGCAACCTTTCATTATTTTTAACCACAAAACGAAAAACATGAACACCACCAAGCTCGCTGTCCTTGCACTGATCGGCTTGGCGATGATCGAATTTTCCATTGCCCAACCGCTCAGCGCCGCCGTCTCGACCAAAGCGCCGAAAGCCAAGATCGCCTCCCAAAAATCCACACCCGCCCGGGCCGTGAAATCCTCGATGCAGGGGGTGGCTGCCTTTTATGCCGACAAATTCGAAGGCAAAAAGACCACCAGCGGTCAGATATTCCGTCAGGATCAGATGACCGCCGCCCACAAGACCCTGCCGTTGGGCACCAAGGTGCGGGTCACCAACCTCCGCAATAACCGGTCTGTGGACGTGCGCATCAACGATCGCGGGCCATGGGTGAAGAATCGGGTGATCGACCTATCTTCGTCCGCTGCCCGGAAGGTCGGGATGCTGCGGGCCGGAACCGCGATGGTCAAGCTGGAAATCATCGACGGGAGTTCATCCGGCAAGTCGTAAGGGCCGGCCGGACCGCTTCACCTGGATAACTCTCCGGGTGAAGATGCACCAAAGGGGTTGGGCGGCTTTCAGACCGCTTGCCTGAAGCTCGATTCGGGAGTACAGTCCATGCTTTCCGAAGACGCAGCCATCGATGAGGTGCCCCCATGTTCCCTCGTGTCTCCCTCCGTGCATCGTTTGTTTTCCTGACCGCTGTCTTTCTTGTCGGCTGCGCAGCCCCGCCCCCCGCCGGTCGATGGGAGATCGACCCCGTCGGCCAGCAGGTGTTCGAGTCCGGGACCATCCTGCCCGACCATACCTACTACTATTTGGGTTCGTACACGGCGCCGGACTCGATCATCGCCATCCACCATCAGTTCACCCTTCGCACCAGGGTCTGGGCCCGAGTTGACCTCGACCAGGACACGCTCGACGGCTGGTTGCAGTGGTATCGCACCGAACTGCAGCCGCCCGGCTGCGAGTATCAGGGCGGCGTCATCCTCACCCCCGACGGCCATCGGGCCGGCTTCTGGTACTCCCAGAACGTCATCAACCTCATCTACCAGCCCGAGCCCGGCGTGGTCGAGGTCTACCAGCCCCGTTCGATCTCCTTCGGCACCTGCGGCAGGGACCGTGACGGTGGCTTCGCCGGCCGCATGGATTGAAGCTCGAAATCCGGGGCCCTCTCCCATGGCCATGGGGGGCTGGTCCGCTGTTCGGACGCCCGGTTTGGCCTGATTCAGGCCGGATACAATCCCCTGCATCGAGGCGTGGAGGCCTGTGGAAAACAGGCCCGATCGCGGGCATGAAAAAGGCCACTCTTCCCGGTCAGGGAAGGGTGGCCCGTTGTTGCCCTCCGCATGGCGCTTCTTGTTCCTGTTCGTTTGCCCTCAAATCAAACTGCACTAAATTGGTTCGGGACCTCTTGGTTCCGCGCCGGCTTCTCGTTGCATCATGTCGTCATCGTCCCGAGGTCATGCCGAACACCTCCGGATAGATCGCGAGGGTCAACAGGATCATGACCTGGAGGACGATGAAGGGAATGACACCCCGGTAAATATCCACCGTCTTGACCTCCGGCGGACAGCAGCCCTTCAGGTAGAAGAGCGAGAAGCCGAAGGGCGGCGTGAGGAAGGAGGTTTGCAGGTTCATGGCGATCAGGATGGCGAACCAGAGCGGATCGAGGCCGATGGCCATGGCCGCCGGGATGATGATCGGCACGATGATGTAGGTGATCTCGAAAAAATCGATGAAAAAGCCGAGGATGAAGATCGACAGCATCACCAGGAAGAGGAAGGTCCACTTCTGGCCGGGCAGGTTGACCATCACCTCCTCGACGATGGCGTCGGCGCCGCTGTAGAGGAAGACCATGGAAAAGGCGGTGGCGCCGATGAGGATGGCAAAGACCATGGCCGCCACCTTGACCGTTTCGATGGCCGATTCCTCAACCACCCGCCAACTCAGCTTACGGTACATGGCCGCCAGGATGACCGCGCCGACACAGCCCACCGCCGCCGACTCGGTGGGGGTGGCGACGCCGGCGAAGATCGAGCCCAGGACCAGCACGATCAGGGTGAGCGGCGGCAGGATGGCGAGGAAGGCGTTCCTGACGTTGGCTATCCGGCTGCCCGCCTGGGGCGGCATGGCCGGGGCCACCTTCCTGTTGAGGAAGGACCAGAGAAGAATGAAGACGACATAGGCGGCTACCAGGCCGAAGCCGGGAGCGAAGGCCGCGGCGAACAGGTCGCCCACCGGCAGTTGGAAGACGTCG
>JAUWAH010000132.1 GCA_030602145.1 Desulfobulbus sp. | reverse complement strand
CGCCGCCAGCTCAACCGGCGTGCCATCGACGGCGATCACCACACCCTCCACGGCCATGCGCAGGGCCCGATCCGCCACATCCTCGGCATCGTCGATCACCGCACCGTCCAGGTGGCGCGGCAGCAGCGTGCCCCGGGGGGTGTAGGCCCGGTCGGGAAAACCCTCGAAGACCATGCTCACCCCCTCTTCGGCGGCAACGGCAGCCAGGCGGCTGTTGTCCCGTCCGGCCAAACCGACCAGGAGCAGCCCCGCATCGAGGCGGCCGACGGCACGGGCCATGGCCCGAACCAGGGACTCATCATCCGCCGCCATATTGTAGAGGGCGCCGTGCGGCTTGACATGGCGAAGGGGAACACGGTTGGCGACACAGAAGGCCCGCAGGGCACCGATCTGATAGGTGAGGTCGGCTTCGATCTCCTCCGGGCTGCACGCCATGGCCCGGCGACCGAAGCCGCGCAGATCGGGGAAGCCGGGATGGGCACCCACCGCGACCCCATGGTCCCGGGCAAGGCGGACCGTGCGGTCCATGGTTCGGGGATCGCCGGCATGGAACCCGCAGGCGATGTTGGCCGAGGAAATCAGGGCGATGATGTCGCTGTCGTTGCCCAGGGAGTAGGCGCCGAACCCCTCGCCCATGTCGCAGTTGAGATCGATCCGCATCGGCTTGTTTCCTCAGGGAGTGTGCGGGCTGGAACGAGCCGGCCTGGTGCCGGCCGACGGGCAGGCTCGACGATGGCCGTCCTACTCGAAATGTTGTTTAAAGGAGAGAAAGTCCCGCCGCAGTTCGGCCAACTCCTCCCGCAGGGAGGCAACGGTCTGCTCCAGGGCCTCGAGACGGTCATCCTCCCTCGGCCGCAACGGTGCGGTCACCGGTGGGGCATCGGTGGCAGCCTGATCCGTGCCGACCGGTTCGGCGGCCAGCAGATGGACATAGCGCTGCTCCTTCTGTCCCGGCTGCCGGGGCAGTTGCGCCACTAGACCAAGGGTGATCAGGTGGTCGAGAGCGGTCGCCACCTGTTCCAGGCTCTCAAAGGGATACATCGAGTCCGACCGGCTGCGCAGCTCGCGGGCGGTCTGCGGTCCTCTCAGGAGCAGGACGCTGAACAGGGCCGATTCGGCATGGCTGAAATCCTGGTCCTTGGCAAAGGCCTGCCAGTATTTCGGCACCCGGCTGGCATCGCTCTGATAGACGATGCGCTTGTCCTTCAGGGTCTGCAGGGCGGCACGCACCGTGTTTTCATCCAGGGAGAGGACCGGCGAACGGTTGGTTTTCTGGTTGCAGGCGTTGAGCAACGCATTGAGGGAAAGCGGGTAGTATTCCGGGGTGGCCAGCTCTTTTTCCATCAGGCTGCCCAGCACCCGGATCTCAACTCCATCGAGGGTGTTCTGCATGGGATATTTTCCTCCGTGATCTCCTCCCGCCTGCGGATGACCGACACTCGTCGCAGAGGGAACATACACATGATTGGGTTACCAGATTGCTCGTTGTCGCCGCAAAGGACAAGAAAAAAACACCGCCATTCAGATCGAAAACGAGCCGACTGACCGCCTAGGCAGGAATAAATCAGAGAGCTTTACGGCTGTTTATCAACCGATGGTTGCCCTTCCCGCAGCTTGTCCGCACCATGCCAGCCGCCTGCTTCCAGTGTCTGGCATTGGTCGAGCACCTCGTTGATACCGGTGAACACGGCCACCATGTCTTGGGGCAGATCCGCGCCGGTGCAGCGGCGCATGGTTTCACCGTTGCGGTGGGCGATGATCACCGTGTGGATTTCCTCCAACGGCTTGACTACCCGAGCAGTCAGGCTGCGCACATAGATCACCCCGGCCAGGAAGATGGTTAGCGCCATGAACACCACTCCCCAAGCACCGGCGCGACCAAGCTGTTTCGCCTTGTGATCGGCGGTGTATATGGCCTCCCGGTTGATCCTGGCCAAATGGAGGGTCTCGGCAACCATTGCCTTGCGAACCACCGGATCGCCCTGAAACGTTTCGGGGAGCATACCTTCCATCCGGTCGAGAATCTCCGGCTCCTGCGGCTCGGTCACATTGATTCTGGCCCGTTGAAACGCCTCCAAAAACTGTTGCCTCTCCTCCTCGGAAAAGGCGATCTCCGCGCCGGTATCGGCCATGATCGCCAGCATATCGACGCAGGCCTTGATGGTTCGCTCATTGCGTTCGATGATGCTCGCTATGGCTGGGCCCATTCTGGAAAAGACACCGATGGCACCGACCGCCATCAACAGATTGAGGCCAATGAGAACCCAGGAGCCGACTCGAACCGCGCGGGCAAGACGCATCTCAGGCCCCCTTGGTCAGTTTGTGAACCGCCGCCTCGCTGGAGACGATGATCAGCCGGTCATTTGCCTCAAGGGGGTCATGTGGCGAGGGTTGCAACACCTTGCTGGGAGCACCCCGACGGATGGCCACCACCATGATGCCAAAACGCTTCGGCAGGGAAAGATCGACCAGGGTCTTGCCGATCATTGCCGGCGGGACAGTGAGTTCGGTGAGATGCAGGTCTTCGCCCAAGGGCATGTCGGAGATGACGTGGCGATTGATGAGGCGGTTGGCGAACCGGCGGCCGTATTCCTCTTCGGGGTTGACCACCAGATGCGCCCCGACCAGTTGGAGGATGCGGCGATGCATCGAATTGTTGGCCCGGCCGATAACCCAGGGTGCCCCCATCTGGCGGAGCAGGGCCGTGCAGATGATCGACGCCTCCTTGGAATCGTCGCCAATGGCACAGACCGAACAGTCGCGCTGGGCCGGCTGGAGCCGAGCCAACTCGGTTTCGTCGGTGGCGTCAACAGTGATCGCCTCGGTGACAAAGGCCGAGGCCTCGTCCACCAGGTTTTTCCGCCGGTCGACCGCCAGGACCTCCGCACCCTTTTCGGACAGGGTGCGAGCCAGTGACATTCCGAACTGGCCAAGGCCGATGATGAGAATCTGCTGCGGCATGGTTCCTCTCTCAGTACAGGGTGATGCGGGCATCGGGACAGCGAGGGTCGGCTGGAGCGGCATCCCAACTCAGCAGGGTAAACAGGGTCATCGGACCGATGCGGCCGATGAACATGGTCAGGATGATGATGATTTTTCCGATCTCGTCCAAATGGTTCGTGACGCCCAGGGACAGCCCCACCGTGCCCAGCGCTGAGGTCGCCTCGAAAATCAGGTCCCTGGCCGGCAAATCCTGGGTGATCTGCAGGGCCAGCACGGCCGCAAGCCAGATGAGAACGCCGGAACCGACAACCGTTATGGCGCGGTTGATGGTGGCCTGCGGTATGCGTCTGTTTCGGACGATGACCTCGCCATGCCCCGTGACATTGGCCCAGAAGGTCGTGGCCAAGACGCCGACAGTGGTCGTCTTGACGCCGCCGGCGGTGCCGCCAGGACTACCACCGATGAACATCCAGCCGAGCATGACCAAAAGGGTTGGCCCGATGACACCGCTGATGTCGACCGAATTGAATCCAGCGGTGCGAAGGGTGACCGATTGGAACCAGGCATTGTGGCATTTGTCGGCCAGCGAGAGCGTCGCCAGGGTAGCGTTCCATTCGAAAACCAAAAAGAACACGGTCCCGGCCACAAGCAGTGCCGCGGTCGTCACCAGGGCGATTCTCGGCCCCAGCGGAATGGCTCGTCCACGGACCCAGGCGGGCAGGATCAGGCAGGTCGCCGGCGCCAGCCCACCGAGAACAATCAATGCCGCCACGGTGTGCAGCACCAGGGGATTGGTCTGATAGGCGATCAGGCTGTCGCTTTGCAGGGCAAAGCCGGCGTTGCAGAATGCTGAAACGGCGGTGAACAGACCCCGCCACACCGCCACGGCCAAAGGGTCTCCCTTGCTCAGGAAACAGGCGGTAAGCATTACCGCCCCAACGCATTCCGCCCACAGGGTGAAGCGGACAATCATCACCAGGGAACCGATCAGATCGCGATGGCTGGTTTCAGTCAAGGTGGTCAGCAATCGTTCCTGACGCAGACTGAGGCGCTTGCCCATCGCATGGAGGGCCACGGTGGAGATGGTCATGATGCCAAAACCGCCCAATTGGATGAGCAGCAGGATGCATCCCTGTCCGATCGGGGTGAAATCGTTGGGCGTATCGAGGACGACCAACCCAGTGACGCAGACGGCGCTCACCGAGGTGAAGACGGCATCAACCAGGGCGATATCACCTTTGGTGGTCATCCAGGGCAGTTGCAGCAAAAGGGCTCCGAACAGGCACAGCCCCAGGAAGGTGCTGAGCAGCACCCGGGCCGGATGGTCGAGGAAGGGTTCCCACCAATGCTCCTGATAGTCCAGGGACGAACGCAACCGGGGCAGCCCCACCAAGACAGGCAAGCTGCCAATGATCGCCGCCGGCTTCGCCAGGCCGACCGTCAGGGCCAGGATTCCTGCCGCCATGACGGCAAACGTCACCGCCAGCCAGCCGATTCTCTTCCATCCGCCGGTATCCCGCAAGGCCCAATGGGCCACTAGGACATGACCGATGAGCATCGCCGCCATCACTGCTTCCTCACCCAAACGCTGTCCATGGGGATTGAGGAGGAAGCCGGCCACGGCCATGGCTGCAACGGACCATAACGCCGCACGCGCCCGCTGCAACCGTCTGTCGAAAAGAACGCTGCGGGGGGATGACCGCCGACCGGAGCGAATATCGACGAGGAAGAAACCGGCCCAGATGACAACCACACCCCCACACAGAGCCACCAGGGGTTCGGAGGCGAAGGAGGGCCAGCCGAGTAAAATACAGCCGAACAAAGCCAAGCCGCCCGGTATTTTCCACCACGGGTTCCGGCGTACAAGGAACAGGGTCGCGCCCAGGCAGGCCAAGGAGACGACCGAGGCGACGATCATCACCCAAGGGTCCGCTTCCGGTCCCACCGGCACCGTAGCAGCCAGCAGGAACGGCAGGGGCGCCAGGGGCGGCAAGACGCCTTCAACATCGACCTTGGTCCGGGAAGAGGCCGATGGGGAGAAATCGCTCACAGCCATGGGCCGTTCAATGCCGACAGGGTAAGGGAACCATCATAAGGTCCATGGGCAGCAAAAGGGAAGACGTTTTTCTCGATAAGGCACAGGGTGTTCGCCCGTCATGGGCAAACGGCGCTTATCATACCCCCGGCGATGGACTTGCCGCAACAACGTTTCATTTGGGGCCGGTTCCCACGGCCCCTGGTGTGCAGGCCGTGAGCGGCTAAAAGCCGATTCTCAGGCCGACATTGCCCGTCACGCCGCTGACGTCGAGGTCGCCGTGCCGGCCGCCGTCCAGTTCATGGCAGCGATACACCAACTCCCCAAACACAGAGAGCATCGAAAAGGGCGCCCACTCAAGCCCGCCGCCGAGATAGGCGCCAAAGCTCGAATCGATGTCGGTCCTGTCGGCATCGGCATAGATGAAGGAGATGCCGCCCAGCGCATAGGGATTGAACGGCGCACCGGGGGAGAGGTGCAATTGCGCCCCCAGGTCGATGGGGACCATGGTCAGATCGTCGCCGCCGCCCAGATCGCTCTTCTCCACGAAATGGATGCGGCCATCCAGACGGAGATGCTCGCTGAAAACCGACTGACTGACGCCGAAACCGATGCCCATCTTGCCGTCGGCATCCCCCTTGTCCCAATAGCTGGCAAATCCGTACAGATCGATGGCCATGGCCGGTGAACCACCGCCAAAAAACAACCAGGCCGCGCCGAGCAGCAGCCCTTTTTTCATGTTGTTCATCACGTTCATGTCCCATCCGGGTCGGGTGTTTTGTGCAACCGGCGGCAAAAAGACGCCGAAATCCTGATAACCAGTTGAAATGAAAATAATTGACACCCTTTTTCTGTCAAGATATTTCGATGGTCACCCCATCTTGGCCAGCTTTTTACCGCCTTCGAGGCACACTGCCTAACCGAGCCAGGCCGGTTTTCAGCCGGTGCCAGCCAAATTCCCACCCAACCCACCCTTTCCCGGCGAATCGCACAAAATAACGTTGCAATCTGGCCAATTACCCAGAATAGTCCGGACAAGAAATGAAGAATAACAATACCATCCACAAGGACGCCAAACTCAACACCACGCTTCGAGCCTGATCCCTTTGATGGTAAACATCACCAACCACCCAGGAAAACACCATGCCCCTTGCGGAAACATTGAAAAAAATTGTCAGCCTCGCGGCCACCTGCATTGGCCTGGTCGTGATCGGCATCGGGCTGAAATATGCCCTGGACGTCTTTCATCTCCTGTTCACCATTCTGCACTCGCCCGCATCCCTCTCCGATCCTGTCCAGCAGTTGGCGACCAGTTTCGGCGGCAACGCCTTTGATCTCAAGTTGAGCGACCGGACCGTGCCGCTGGCAAAAATCGTGGCCCTCATGGTCTACTGCGGCGGCCTGCTGCTCTGTGCCATGCTGACCATGGCCCTCATGCAGACGGGGGCGAAAATCGTCTCCCTGACCGCCGGCGACCGCCGGGCGGTGAAGGAACTGCTGCAAAGCGCCTTCGGCGACCGGGCCCGCCCGAAAGCAGGGAGCGGCGAAGACACCACCAGGATGAACCGGGGCTGACCAGCATCGCTGGACCAGATTGGCCGGCCACAACGAACCATAAAAGCTCGGCGCTCCGGCATGGCAAGGCCAGTACTTCGCCGAGACGTTTATATAAACGGCCGCGGACCGGCCCGGCCACTCCCCTTTCCCCCCACACGTTTGGAGGTTTCCATGGCCAACACAGACACCCCGTCCTTTTACCAGAAGGTGAGCAAGCAGTTTCCGGAGGTTCTCGGCGCCGTCGAACACCTGGGCGCAACGGTGCGCACTGCCGGCCCG
>JAUWAH010000205.1 GCA_030602145.1 Desulfobulbus sp. | reverse complement strand
CTTCAGCCCCCGAATCGGTGCCAACTACCTGTTCGACACCGGTATCCGGTTTCATTCGACCCTGGGCCAGGCCTTCGTCCCGCCCAGTGCCTTTGAACTGGCCGGCTATTCGGAAACCGTGGTCGGCGGGGTGACCATGATCACCCGGGGAAACGCCAATCTCGACCCCGAGACTTCGACCACCTGGGACGTGGGGCTTGGGTATGAGCAGCCCCGGTGGGGACTGGTTCTGGACGTGACCTATTTCCAGACCACGGTCGATGACCGGATCTCCACGGTGCAGACCGGCAACCTCAAAACCTACGTCAACAGTCTGGGCGCCGATATTCGAGGCATCGAGACAAGTCTCAGCTTTGATCTCGGCGTGCCCCTGCAGTGGGACCGCAGTCTCAAATTCTATCTCAACACCACCAGTATGCTCACCGCCGAGGAAGAACTTCCCGGCGGGGCCATGAAGGACATCCAGAACGTGGCCGACTACACCTACAACTACGGCCTGGAATACAGCGACACCATGTTCGATGGCCGGCTCCATTTTCGCACCGTTGGTCCGATGCGCGACACCGACTGGGTCACGGCCGGCTATCCGGAAATCGAGTACCCCTCGTTCACGGTCACCGATCTGGTGGTGGGCTGCAACTTCCTGGAGCATCACCGGGTGGCGCTGACCATCGATAACCTGTTCGACAGGGACTATTACGAAAAGAAGGGATACCCCAAACCGGGGCAATCGTTCTTTCTCAGCTATACCTACAAGTTCTGAGCGATCCCATGAAGAGAGAGGAAGGGTGCTCGGAAAAACCACATCAACAAAGGAGAAGGTATCATGCGTGCTGTCCAGAGGGTCCAAGGATGTAAAAGGTTGTTTGCCCTGGCCTTGCTGCCGTTGGTGGCCATGCCGGCCATGGCCGGGGAAGCAAAGCAGGCCGTGAAGGGAGAGGAGATGGTGGTCACCGCCACCCGCACCTCGGCACGGCCCATCGACGTGCCGGTCACCACCCAGGTGATCACCCGCGAGGCCATCGAGATGTCGGGGGTCACCGATGTCGGCGATCTGATCGGCAAATACGTCACCGGTCACTATCACAAATACAACGGCCTGCTCAGCCCCATCGGCCTGCGCGGCTTCCGTACCGATTCCCACGGCAGCGACCTGGCCAGTCATGTGATCATGCTCATCGACGGCCACCGGATCGGCACCGGCAACGCCGCCAAGATCAACCTGGACCGGATCGAACGGGTGGAGATCGTCAAGGGGCCGGCCTCGGCCCTGTACGGCTCGGCGGCCATGGGCGGGGTCGTCAACCTGATCACCAAGAAAGGCGATGGCAAGCTGGGCGGCTCCATCGGCGGCGAATACGGCAGCTTCGATTACTATAAAACCCAGGTCACCGGCGGCGGCGAGGTCAATGAAAAGTTCCGGTTCTTCGCCACCGCCGACATCAACGAGGTGGACGACTACAAGGATCCGACCTTCGGCACGGTGTACAACACCGGTGTGGAAAAAAAGAACATCGGCGGCAACTTCGTCTACTCGTTCAGCGACCGCCATGAACTGCGGCTGGGCGGCAATTACTCGGATTTGACCAGCGAATCGTCCAGTTGGGAGGCTGGCACCTACAGCTCCTACATCAAGGAGTATGATGACCACAACGACAAGAGCACCGGCTACGGTGACCTCGAATACAACGGCGACTTCTTCGACGGCAAGGTGCACTGGAAGGGTTTGGTCTATTACCTCTGGGACAAGAACCACTGGTTCTACGGCAACTCCTACGGCAATCCCGACCCGGATTCCTACCAGACCAAGTATATCGATGAAACCATCGGCACCGATCATCAGTTCACCTGGAAGATGACCTCCTGGAACACGCTCTTGGCCGGCTTCACCATCGAGAACCTGGAGAAGACATCCTCCGGGGTGGCCAATTCCCAACCTGCCCGGCCCTATACGCCGGGGCTCGATTACGACAACCAGGCCCTGTTTATCCAGGATTCGCTGGACCTGTTCGACAACCGGGTCAACATCATCGCCGCCCTCCGCTACGACCGGTTCGACGTCACCACCAAGCGGGCCCAGACCGGGGATTACGCCAGCTTCAACGAGCGCAACGAGGACTACAGCCATGTGTCGCCGAAGATCGGCATGGGGATCAAGCTGTTCGAGGAGAAGCTCCGTCTGCGTGGCAACATCGGCGAAGGCTTCAAGTCACCCACCGCCGACCAGTTGTCCGCCGATTACTATCACTCCCTGTCGGGTGTCCGATATCTCGGCAACCCGGATCTCGATCCGGAAACCAGCATGACCTACGATGTCGGTTTCGATCTGTTCTTCGAGCCGGTGACCTTCAAATTCAGCTATTTCCACACCGATTACGAAGACAAGATCGTCTCCAGGACATACATGCAGGGCGGAGAAAGAATCAGCTCCTACGAAAACCGCGGCGACGCCACCTTGGACGGATTCGATATCGGGGTCGAATGGGCTCTCACCAAGACCTTCGGGTTGCCCTTCAATGCCTCCCTCTGGTCGAACATGACCTTCAACACCACCTATCGGGACGAACTGGCCCAGACCGACCTGCTCTTGATCTCCGACTATGAGATCAAGAGCGGACTCGATGTCAACTATGAGGGGTGGAGCGGCCAACTCAGCCATGCGCTGGTCGGGCCGCAGATGATCACCAACTACGATACCTATCTCACCGAGGAAAAAGGGACCTTCAGTTACTGGGATCTGACCGTGCGGTACCGATTCGCCGAGCATTGGGAGGTAAAGGGGAGTATCCTGAACCTCTTTGATCAGGAGGTGGAATGGGTGCGCGGCTACCTGATGCCGGAGCGCAACTTCCGCATCGGTTTGACCTATAACTTTTAACCGCGGATGGGCCGGTGCCGGCTTGCGGGCCATCGGGGCCGGCACCGGGCTCTTCGCGGCAGGATGAGACTATGACCAAGGGATTGTTGATCGTCCATACCGGCGAGGGCAAGGGCAAGACCACCGCTGCCCTCGGCATGGCCATGCGAGCTGCCGGCCATGGTCTGCCCGTCTGTTTTATCCAGTTCATTAAAGGGAGTTGGCGCTACGGCGAACTGGAGGCGGTCAAACGCTTCGAGGAATTGATCGATTTTCATGTGATGGGCAAGGGGTTCACCTGGAAATCCGAGAACCTGGAAGAGGATGCCCGCCTGGCTCAGGAGGCCTGGGCGTTTGCATGCCAGGCCATTGATTCAGGAAACTTTCATACCGTGGTGCTCGACGAATTCACCTACCTGCTCCACTACGGCATGCTGGACATCGAACCCTGCCTGGAGTTTCTCGCCCGTCGCAACCCGACCCAGCATGTGGTGATCACCGGTCGCTATGCGCCGGAGCCACTGATAGCCGCCGCCGACCTGGTCACCGAAATGCGGATGATCAAGCATCCCTTGAAGAGCGGCGTCAAGGCACAGAAGGGCATCGAATTCTAATGGCCATCGAACCGCAGCAGCCGCATCAACCAACCCAGGTCAACTACCTTATCCTGGTGCTGACCACCCGGTGCAATCTGCGCTGCAGCTACTGCTACCACGGCGATCCGAAAGAGCTGCTGGACATGGAACCGGTGACTCTCAAGCAGGCCTTCGCCCGGGCAGCATCCGGGACGGGTCCGCTCCACATCCAACTCACCGGTGGCGAGCCAGGTCTGGTTCCCGATCTGATCGAGCAGGCCGGCGGGCTGGCTCAGACCTTGACACGACCCTGGACCATGGGACTCCAGACCAACGGGACCTTTATAAACGGCAGGATCGTCGATCTGGTCAGGCGGTTCAACCTGCAGGTGGGTGTCAGCCTCGATGGTTCCCCGCAAACACATGAGTCCCTGCGCGGCATGGCCGCCGAGACCTTGCGCGGTTTGATGCTGCTGGAGGCGGAGCAGATCCCCTTTCGGGTGACCACGGTGGTCGGCAACGGCAATGCCGACCGGTTGGATCGGCTGGCTTGGATGCTCGCCGGTTTTTCCCAGGCCAGGGGGATCGGCCTTGATCTGTTGGTCATGAAGGGAAAGGCCGCCCAGGGAGATGGTGCGCCTCTTCCCGCCGAGCCCGGCCAACTGGTCCGGGGCATCGAGGCCCTGGTCGCTTCGCTTGTCTCCATCAACCGGCAACGGAAGATCCCCTTGCGATTGCGCGAATGGGACCTTGTCCGGCGGCTGCTGTCCGGGGCGGAGCAGCCTGTTCGTACTTTTTGTCAGGCCGGGGCGGCGGCGAGCCTGGCCGTTCGTCCGGACGGTCGATGTTTTCCCTGCGGCCAGACCCTGGGCGACCTCCGGTTCGAGGAGGACATCACCATCGAATCGGGATGCCCGGTGCTGCCGACTGTGAGCCTGGCGGCATCCAGACGGGACTGTTCCGGTTGCCCGCTGGAGCATCGCTGCCCCAACGAATGTCCCAGCCGGCTGTTGTACAACGATCCGAAAACCCATCAGCTGGCCTGCACCCTGTATCAGACCCTGGCCCGGGCCTGCCTGCGCGAGGAAAAGGCAGCCGAATGGTTGCGTGCGATGGGGACCGATCCTTTTGTACGGAGGGAAGGGTGTCGTCCTTGAAATTGGCATGCGCGCACCTGGCCATTGGCCACAAACAAGCGGCAAGCAACCGGCAATCCCTGCTTGCCCTGCTGCACAAGGCAGGTGAACAGGGAATGGATGTGGTCCTTGCTCCGGAACTCGCCGTTTCCGGATATTCCTTTGCTGATTACCGGGACATGGAACCCTATGCCGAAACCGCCGACGGGCCTACGATGACGGCTGTGGCCCACCTCTGCACCTTGTATGGTATGTATGCATGTATCGGCCTGGCGGAGATGGACCCATTGAGCGGTATTCTGTACAACAGCGCCTTTGTGGTCGACCCCAACGGGAGCATCGTTTGCCGATACCGGAAGATCAACGCCGAATTCAGATGGGCCTGTCCGGGAGATCCCAACCAGGACAACACCTTCGACACGCCATGGGGGCGCATCGGCGTGCTGATCTGTTCCGACTCCTATCACAGCCTCATGCCACGGGTCACCGCCCTGCGCGGGGCCAATTTGCTCCTGATCATAGCCAACTGGCCTCCCACCGGACTCAATCCCGTTGAAATATGGCGGGCCAGAGCGATGGAGAACGGGGTGTTCGTGGCGGCGTGCAACAGGACCGGTCATGATCTGGTCATGGACTGCAGTCGGGCCCCCTCGGCCGTTATCAGCCCGCATGGAGCCGTGCTGCTCCAGAAGCACGCGCGCATCTCGAAACTGATGAAGGTCGAAATTTTTCTCAACGGTGAAGACCGTCTCAAATCCGGTCTCAGGCTCAAACGGATGGCCGCCCGGCACTTCGAAGGTCTCCACGACTGCTATCTCAATCTGAG
>JAUWAH010000046.1 GCA_030602145.1 Desulfobulbus sp. | reverse complement strand
CAGTGGTTGCGCACCATGGTCATGGCCTCGGCACCGTCGCCGGCGACGAGGACCTCCCGGTTTGCGTTGGCCAGTTCCTTCTGGAGCAGCCTGCGAATCGACTCTTCGTCGTCGATGACCAGGATGGCGTATTTATCCTTGTCCATCATGCCTCCATGCCCGGCAGGGAGACCTTGAACGACGATCCCTTGCCGACGGCACTGGTGACGCTGATCTCCCCATGATGGTTGTTGACGATTGAATAGCAGGTCGACAGGCCGATACCGATCCCCTTGCCGACCGGCTTGGTGGTGAAAAAAGGCTCGAACAGTTTGTCCCGGGCCTCCAGGGGAATGCCGCAGCCGCTGTCCTCGATGATCAGGGTGACGCGGTTTGCCTCCTCGGTCAGGGTTCTGATCAGGATGCGGCCCCGGCCGGCGGTGGCGTCGAAGGCATTGGTGAGGAGGTTGATGATCACCTGCTTGAGCTGGGACTCATCGCCGAGGATGGCGGGGAGCTGCTCCTCCAGTTCGGTCTGCACGGTGAGTTCATGGTGCTCCTTGAAGTGGTGCTTGAGGATAAACAGGGTGTCGGTGACGCACTGGTTGAGATCGACATGGCCGAGACTGGCCGCGTTGGGACGGCTGAAGGTGAGCAGGGTCTGGACGATGTCCCGGCAGCGAAGGCACTCCTTGATGATGGTGTCGGTGTACTCCCGGAAATCGGCCAGCAACTCGTTGTCAATGGCGTCCTTGAGCTTGGCGTTGCGACGCTTCAGCCCTTCGGCGAAGCCGAGGATGGCGGTGAGCGGATTGTTGATCTCATGGGCGACGCCGGCGGCCAGGGTGCCGACGGTGGCCATCTTTTCCGCCTGGTAGAACTGGGCCTGGAACTCCTTTTCCCGGGTGACGTCCCGCTTGAAGAGCAGCACCTGGGGCTCGCCGGTGGGGCTGGTTTTAAGCGGCGAAGCGATGATCTCGTAGTGCTTGAAGGTGTCGCCCACCTTGTAGATGCACAGATCCTTGACGATCCGGTCCTGGTCCAGGGCGCGCAGGGCGGGGCAGTCGTCGCAGCGGTCCTCCCTGCCCCTGAAAATGCGGTGGCAGTTTTGGCCGATGGGATCGACGCCGGGAAACCATTCGGTGAAGACATGGTTGACCCGCTGGATGGTCAGGTCCTCGTTCAGCACCACCATCAGGTCGGTGATGCCGTCGAGCAGGGCCTGAATCTCCTTGCGCTTCTTCTCCAGCTCCAGGTTGGAACTCTTGAGCTGCTCGACCTTCTGCTGCAACTCCTGGTAAAAGCCGAGTTTGCAGTGCTCGATGCCGATCAGGTCGTCCAGGGTGGTCGTGTGGGGCATCACC
Organism: Desulfobulbus sp.; assembly: GCA_030602145.1. Lineage (GTDB taxonomy): Bacteria > Desulfobacterota > Desulfobulbia > Desulfobulbales > Desulfobulbaceae > Desulfobulbus. The sequence continues at coordinate 8,917 of JAUWAH010000046.1, read as the reverse complement.
AGACCTCCTCGCATATCCGGTAAAACTCCTCCCAGGTGGCCGGCCGGGGGTTGGTCAGGTTGCAGGCGTCGTGCACCGCCATCTTGCACAGGGATTCCAGGTGATGCCGCTCGTCTTCGGCAATCAGTTGTCCAAGCCTGAGGGCAACATTGAAGGAGGCGAAGAACTCGTCGAGCTTGTCGATGCCGGCCAGTGCCGTCTCCCGGTCGGAGCCTCCCTGGCGTTTGAGGATCAACCGGCCGATTTCGGCCATCTTGTGTGGATTGATGCCAAGATTGAAGCGCATGACGCTGGTGAGCAGGATGGGATGGACGACCCCGTGCTGCATGTCGAAGTGGCCGCCCAGCGAGTGGGCCAGGGCATGCTCGGCGCCGAGACCGGCGTTGGAGAAGGCCATGGAGGCGGATACCGAGGCGATGGACAACTGTTCCAGCGAATCGAGCGACCGGGTCGCCACCGCATGGGGCAGGTTAGCCAGGATCAGGTCGATGGCCTTGAGCGAGTGCATTTCGGTGAACGGTGAGGCGATCCGCGACATGTAGGCCTCGATGGCATGGGCCAGGGCGTCCACCGCGCTTTGAATGATCAGCGATTCGCTCTTGGTGCGGAGGATGAGCGGGTCGACGATCGAGATGTTGGGCACCAGGGTCCGGGTGATGATCGACATCTTGACGCCGCGCTTCATGTCGGTGATGATGCAGAACTGGCTGATGTCGGAGCCGGACCCCGCCGTGGTGGTGATCAGCATCATCGGCGGCAGCGGCCGCTGCACCCTGTTAGCGCCTTCGTAATCTCGGATTTGGCCGCCGTTGCTGGCGATGATGGCGATTCCCTTGGCGGTGTCCATGGCGCTGCCGCCACCGATGGCGATGATGACGTCGGTCCCGTTCTTGGTGTAGAATTCGGCGCCGAGTTCCACCTGGAAATCACGCGGATTGGAGGTGACGCCGGGGTAATAGACCCACTTAATTCCCTCCTGTTCGAGGATGTCCATCAACCGCTGCAGCCAGCCGGCCTGCTCGATGCCCTCGTCGCTGACCAGAAAAACCTTTTTGGCGCCGAGGCGCAGGGCGCACTGGCCGGCGTAGTTGAGGCTGCCCCGGCCGAAGATGATTTCCGGGATGGCGAATTTGGTGATATCCATGACAGCGTGGTCCTCCGGGAAAAGGGCGGCGCCCGCCATTACCGGGCGCCATTGGTTGGTACTGGAGAAGCAGGTTTTGTGCCATTGCCCTGAACAGGCTGTGGCCATTGGCCCTTTCTTCTGTTCGGGTAGAAATGACTCGAACCGGGCCGGGTTGCGGAGGGCCGGCGTCTGGAGGCGTTGCCGGTCCGTTCAGCCGGCACGGCGTCTGAGCCGTGCGGCAGGGACGAAATGACCCGTGGAGGGGGATTATTGGGTTAAAATGACCCGGTCGCGACGCAAGGATTCACTTCGGACCGGCACCGTACCGGCTTTTGAAGACGGTACTCGATCCGCAACCAATCGGGGAGGTTAAGCCCACATGCTTGTCAGTGCCAGCCGGCGGACCGACATTCCCGCCTTTTATGGCCAGTGGCTGCTCAACCGTCTCAGGGAGGGCTATGCCCTGGTGCGCAACCCGTTCAACCCCCTTTTGGTGACCCGGGTATCGCTCCTGCCCGAGGCGGTGGACGGGCTGGTGTTGTGGACCAAGAATCCGGCCCCCCTGCTGTCCGGCCTGGGTGAAATCGAACGGCTCGGCCACCGGTTGATGGTCCACTGCACCCTCACCGCCTTTGGTCGGGACCTGGAGCCGATGGTCCCGTCCCGGGCGGAGCGGATCAGGGCCTGCCGCGTCCTGGCCGAACGAATAGGTCCGGAGCGGGTGGTGTGGCGTTTTGACCCGATCCTGTTCACGCCGGACCATTCCCCCGACCGCCTCCTGGGCGAATTCGCCGCGCTGGCCGGCGAACTGCGAGGCAGCACCCACCGGTGCATCATCAGCCTGCTCACCCTCTACCGCAAATGCCTTCGCAACCTGACCGGGATTGCGCTCCTCGACCCAGATGACCGGGTCAAGGAAACCTTCATCCGCCAACTCGCCGATATTGCCGGCAGTCATGACATGGTCCTGCAGGCCTGCTGCGACCCCTTCCTTCAGGAACAATGCCACGTCGAGCGGGCCGGGTGCATCGATGACCGGCTGTTCACGGCGCCGGACGGCCAGCCCCTGCACCTGCCCAAGGACAGGGGGCAGCGGCCCGGATGCGGCTGCGCGGCCAGCGTCGACATCGGCGCCTACAACACCTGCCCGCACGGCTGTCTCTACTGCTACGCCAACACTAGCAGCCGAGCGGTGGCCGTCAACCGGGCCAACCACGATCCCCGGGCACCGCTCCTGATCGGCAGTTTGTCCGGGCGGGAGCGGATCGTCGAGCGTCGCTGACAGCCGAATAGGCGTGGCCGCCGGCAGGGGATGCTGGCCGCCTAGATGGTCGGTTTTCCAGAGGATTGGGTCAATGGGCTGCGGACGAAATCCTCCAGTTTGGGGGCGATCATGCAGCACCCGCCCATGCAGTCGCCGATGGCGTCGATCTCCGCTGCTTCCAGGTCGATCAGGGCAGCGATCACTTCCGCCTCGGTGGCCCCCACGAACAGGCCCCCATCGCTGAACCAGCCGGCCTCGGGTCGGTGATGAAAACGGTTTCTCACCTCCTCGATCTGCCGTGCGGCGGGCAGATCAATGAATTTCACGTCCTGCATGGCAATGTTCCTGGTCAGAATGGGTCGTGGAGCATGGCAGTGATCCGTTCACCAATGGGCGGGGTCGACCTTGCCGAGAAATATTTTGGTGCAGATGAGAATGTTGCGGGCGTTGTCGCCGGCCTGGATGCGGAGCAGACCCTCGCGGATGATGATTTTTTTCAGTAGTTCGCGACCGTTGGATTCGTTGTAGTAGATATCCGCATCGAGGATGTCCTGGACGTTGTCCGGCTCGGTTTTGTCGACGATCAACTGGAGGCCCAGCTTGAGAAAGGAGTCGTTGATCTGGGGCAGCTCTCCTTCCAGGGCCAGCAGACCGCGCTTGAAGGCGATTTCGCCGAGATCGCGGAGTTGTTTGACCATCGGCACCAGGCTCTCCTGGTCCTCCCGGCTGCAGGCGGCCTTGGCGGCCAGGGCTAAATCTCGCAACATCGGATATACCTCACGGCGGATGACGGAACAAAAAAGATGGACTGGTAACAAGTCGGAAAACGGTTTTGGTCATTTCGAGCGGAGCGAGAAATCTCCGCAAGACGAGAGAGATTTCTTGTCGCCGCACTGCTTGAAATGACGCAACGAATGAACGTTCGGAGAACAAGATGCGCCATCTCTCTTTATCCACGCCCCGATGTTGTCATCTCGACCAAAGGGAGAGATCTCGTCTTTATATGACAGCAATCCACTTTGTACGAGACCATCACAAAACACAAACAATGCATTCGGCACGCCGACGGTTCAATTCGGCCAATGGCCACAGCCGCCGCCTGCGTCCTCGCTGGATGACTGGTTCCCGGCTTACGGCTTGATCGTGCTGCCCAGCAGTTCGAGGAACGAACGGATCCACTCAGGGTGGGCCGGCCAGGCCGGACCGGTGACCAGGTTGCCGTCGACGCAGGCGTTGGAGAAGGTCTCGTTGACCTCCGCCCAGCGGCCGCCGGCCTGGAGGATGTCCGGCTTGACCGCCGGGTAGGCCGTGCACAACCTGCCTTCGAGGACACCGGCGGCCACCAGCACCTGCTGGCCGTGGCAGACGGCGGCGATGGGTTTGGCCGCCGCGGCGAAGTGGCGGACGATCTCCAGCACCCGGTCGTTGAGGCGGATGTACTCCGGAGCCCGGCCACCGGGGATGATCAGGGCGTCATAGGCCGCCGGATCGACTTGGTCGAAGGTGGTGGTGATGGCGAACCGGTGTCCCGGTTTTTCGGTGTAGGTCTGGTCGCCCTCGAAATCATGGATGGCTGTTTTCACCGTATCGCCGGCCTGTTTGCCCGGACAGACGGTGTGGACGGTGTGCCCCACCATGCACAGCATCTGGAACGGCACCATCGCCTCGTAGTCTTCGACAAAATCCCCCACCAGCATCAGGATGTTTTTTGCTGCCATGATCAACTCCTCAAGCATTCCGGTTCATGATCGAGAGGACATCGCACCCGAGCGGCGACGATGCCGGACACCGTTTCCATTATTCTGCACGGCCGAAAAAAAAGCAACCTCTCCTTCCCCGTCATGCTCTCCACAATCTCACGGCCCCCCGACGTTCTCGGCGATCAACCGGTAGCAGGGGTTGTAGGTGGTGGTCGGCAGCTTCATCCGCTTCTGTTCGACAAAAGCAGCGAGCAGGCTGTCGAGCGGCCCCATGATCTCGGCGTCGCCGCACAGTTCGAACACCCCCTTTTCCTCGATGGCCCGGATGCCGGCCTCCTTGACGTTGCCGGCCACGATGCCGGAGAAGGCCCGCCGCAGGTTCGAGGCCAGCAGATGCGGCGGCTGGTTCTTGTGCAGATCGAGATGGCGCATGTTCTCGTGGCTGGGCACAAAGGGCAGTTGCAGGCTCAGGTCGATGTTGAGCAGCCAGTTGTAATAGAAGGCGTCGTCGGCCTTGACCCGGAACCGGCGCACTTCTTCCACGCCTTCGGTGATCCTGTGGGCCACGGTTTCGGGATCGTCGATGATGATCCGGTACATCTGTCGGGCAGCCGGCCCCAGGGTTTCGGTGATGAAGTGGTCGATCTGTTCGAAATAGCCCGCGGAGGCGGCCGGTCCGGTGAAGATCAGCGGCAGGGGAATGCGCGAATTGTCCGGATCGAGGAGGATGGAGAGGATGTAGAGAATCTCCTCTGCGGTCCCCACGCCACCCGGAAAGACAATCACGGCGTGCCCGACGCGGACAAAGGCCTCCAGCCGCTTTTCGATATCCGGCATGATGACCAGGTCGTTGACGATGGGATTGGGCGATTCCGAGGCTATGATGCCGGGCTCGGTGATGCCCAGGTATTGGCCGTTGTAGATGCGCTGCTTGGCATGACCGATGGTGGCGCCCTTCATTGGCCCCTTCATGGCGCCGGGACCGCAGCCGGTGCAGATGTCGAGCCCGCGCAACCCCAACCGGTAGCCGACTTCCTTGCTGTAGTCGTATTCATCTGGTGAAATGGAATGCCCCCCCCAGCAGACGATCAGCCGGGGCTCGGTGCGCGGCCGCATGATGCCGGCGTTGCGTAGAATATGAAAGACGGCGTTGGTGATGCCGTCAGAGGTGGCCAGGTCGAAACGGGGGTTGTTGTTGATGGTGTCGTCGACGTAAACGATATCGCGCAGCACGGCGAACAGATGTTCGTTGATGCCCCGGATCATGGTGCCGTCGACAAAGGCGCTGGTCGGCGCGTTGCGCAGGTCCAGCTTGATGCCGCGCTCCTCCTGGATCACCCGGATGTCGAAATCCTTGTAGCGTTCGAGCAGTTCGCGGCCGTCGTCGAGATAATCGCCGTAGTTGAGCACGGCCAGGGAGGAATTGCGGAACAGCGGGTAGAGTCGGCCGCGGCTGGTATTGAGCAGTTTGCCCACCTCCAGCCTGGAGAGCACGTCCAGGCTGCCGTTGGGGCTGATACGGGCGTCGATGACTTCGGAGGAGACGGGCAGGGCGGTGTGTTTGGGATGCATGGGGACGTAGCGATTGTTTCGTTTTGACGGGTTAGCCGATCGGTCGGGTGAGGGGTGGCGGGGTTGCGGCTGTATCGACGCAGTTCGATGCGGAGATGATCACAGGGGGCCTCCACCGGCCAGCGACCGTTGGTCGCCGGCCTTGAGGCTGTTTCCCACCTGTTTGTGCACCAGATCCTTGAGCGAGTCGTAGGTGTGCCCATCCGGGAAGACCGGCGGCTGGAAGCAGACCGAGATCCTCCGAAAAGGTCTGGGGATACGGGAGCCGGCCGGCAGGGCCTCGAAGGCGCCGCGGATGGCCACCGGCACCACCGGCACGTTGAGTTCCTTGCTCAGGATGGCAAAGGTCTTCTTAAATTCGCCCAGGGCACCATCGAGGCTGCGGGTGCCCTCGGGGAAGATGATGACGTTCCTGCCGCTGGCCAGCAGGGCGGCCACCTTCTGGATCGATTGGCGCACGTCGGCATGGATGTCCATGACCACGATGTTGTTGCGATCGGCCAGAAAACGCAGCCAGCGGTGCCGGATGTGTTTGGCCTTGGCGTAGAAGCAGGTGCGGCGCATCAGGGCATTCTTCAGCCCGGCGGCCACCAGGAGGCCGTCAATGAAGCTTTGATGGTTGGGGGCGAGGATGCAGGGCGTGTCGGGGATGTTGTCCCGGCCTTCGGTTCGGAAGCGGAAATAGCAGGAAAACAGCAGGCGGCTGGTGTTCTTGATCAGGTTGGTGGTCCACCAGGTGCGCGGCAGGCCGCCTTCGATCCGCTCCTTGAGGATGTCGCGCCAGTTGATCAGTTCGACCGCAAGCCGCTGTTTGCGCTCGGCGATGTGGTCGCTCAACTGGCGCAGGGTCGGCATCGCCATCAACTGCTCCTCCGGGATCTTGACCCCGAAGGTCCTGTCGATGAACACCAGCAGGCTGACCTTATCGAGGCTGTCGAGGGCGACATCGATCTCCAGGTGGTCGTCCGGTCCGACGGGGCGGGCGGTGTGTTCGAACACGAACCGGTGGATGACCTGATACTCTTCGCCGGCCGGGTGCTCGACCTGGACGGTGCGCTGCCGCCGTGCCGTTGCCAGGTCGGGCAACTGGAATCGCTTCAACTTGGACAGCCGGGTGCGGGGCAGCTCATGCTCCACCAGGAGACAGTGATGCAGCCGCCTGGACGGAGATACCGTCCGGTTGAAGCGGTCGATCACCTGCCAGCGGAAGAAATCATCCATGCGGGTGACGCCCTGCTCGCGGAGCAGGGCCAGGTTGGGCCGGATCACCACCGCAAGGAGGTCGTCTTCGAGGAACACGCCTGCCTCGGCCACGGCGGGGCTGAACGCCTCCAGTTCCTGCTCGATCTGCGCCGGGTTGACGTTCTTGCCGTTGGCGAGGACCAGGATCTCCTTCTTCCGGCCGGTGATGAACAGCCGCCCCTGGTCGTCGAGGTGGCCGAGGTCGCCGGTATGCAGCCAGCCGTCCCGCAGCACCTCGGCGGTTTCTTGGGGCCGGTTCCAGTAGCCCTGCATGATGTTGCGGCCCCTGGCCACGATCTCGCCGTCGCGGATGTCGATGGCGGTGCAGCTCATGGCCGTGCCCGCCGAGCCGATGTGCACCTGGCCGGGGCGGGTGAAGCTGATCATCGGGGCCGCTTCGGTCATGCCGTAGCCTTCCAGGATCTCAAAACCCAGGGTAGTGAATTGGCGTCCCACCATCGGGTCCAGGGCCGCGCCGCCGCTGACCAGAAATTTCAGGTGGCCACCGAATTTTCTGTGGACCGAGCCGAAGAGCAGGCGGGAGAGTCGGGGCGAGGCCACCTGTTCGGCCAAGCGGTAGAGCATGGAGGCGAGGCGGCTGGCCGCGATCCTGGTCTGGATCGATCGCATGATCAGGCTATAGAGCCGGGGGACGCCGATGAGGATGGTGATCCTGTTGGCTTGCAGGGTGGCGACGATATCCTCGGCTTTCAGGGAGGGCGACATGGCCACGGTGGCCCCGATCCGGAAGGGTATGACCAGGGTGCCGAGCAGGGGGAAGATGTGATGCAGGGGCAGAAGCATCAGCACCCGTTCCTCCGGCCCGTAGATCGGCGTGCCGACGGTGACCGCCTCGACGTTGGCCAGCAGGTTGTCGAAGGAGAGCATCACCCCCTTGGGTGTGCCGGTGGTCCCCGAGGTGTAGATCAACAGAGCCGTGGCCCGGGGGGCCTCACAGTCGATCGGCTCCGGTTCCGGCATGACTTCGGGGTGCAAGTCCTCAAAGACCAGCACCGTCGGCGGCCCTTCGAGGCCGGCCAGTGCCTCGGTCAGCACCGGCAGCCGTTCCCGGGAACAGAACGCCACCTGGGGGCGGCAGTCGGCAACGATATGGGCCACCTCGCCGGCGGTGGACTGGAAATCCACCGGCACCGCCGCGCAGCCCATGCTCCAGGCGCCGTACAAGGCATAGACCCATTCGGGGCGGTTCTCGGAGAAAAGGAGGGCTCGTTCGGTGCCGGCTGGAATGCAGCGGCCCATGGCCCGGGCCTGCCGGAGCAGGTCTGCGTAGTTCAAGGAGCGGTCCGGCAGGATCAGGGCGATTTTGTCGTGATCGGTAAGGAGCATCGGCGCGGGTAAGTGGCGAAGGTGAGAACGTCCGGTTAGTCTGGAGGGATCTGTTCAGTCGTCGATCTTGACGATGTCGCGGCCCCGGTGTTTGCCCTGAAGGAGCAGGTCGATGCGTTCGTCCAGGGCGGCGAGGCCGGCCAGTTCGGTGGTGATGGTTTCCAGGTGATCCAGCTTCCATTCACCGGCCAGTTTGTCCCAGATGCGCAACCGCAGGGCAGTGGGGCAGTTGACCGAATCGACCCCCAGCAGGCCGACCCCGTTGAGGATGAAGGGGTAGATCGAAGTGTGCAATTCGCCGGAGGTGACATTGCCGCAGCAGGTTACCGTGCCGCCGTAGCGGGTTGCCTTGATCGCCGTACTCAGGATGTTGCCGCCGACGGTGTCCACCACCCCGGCCCAGCGCGGCTTGAGCAGGGCCCGACTGCTCTGGTCATCAACCTCGGCGGCGGCAATCACCTCCTCGGCGCCGATTTCGTGCAGATAAGGGGCCTCCTGCATCTTGGTGGTCGCCGCCGTCACCCGGTAGCCGGCCTTGGCCAGCAGATTGTCGAAGGAGAGCATCACTCCCTTGGGTGTGCCGGTGGTCCCCGAGGTGTAGATCAAAAGAGCCGTGGCCAAGGGGTCGTCGCAGTCCAGCGGCTCCGGAGCCGGCATGACCTCGGG
>JAUWAH010000215.1 GCA_030602145.1 Desulfobulbus sp. | reverse complement strand
GGAGCGGGCGATCTCGACGATCACGGCGGCATGCGCCCTTTGCGCGGCCTGCAGGACGCCACGAATGATCAGGTGGTTGCGGCCGTTGGCGGCGATGGTCATGGCCCCGCCCTTGGCCAGCATGGCCCGGTCGATCACCTTGCCGCTGACGATCAGGGCGCGAGAGTTGGGAAAGAGGGTTCTGATGTTCGGCGGCCGGCCGATTTGCAGGGCTTTTTCATACTCAGCGATGTACGACATACGGCTCCTCCTGTTGACGATGCGTGCGGATGACGGCGGCATGTGCGGCGGGCAGGACCGGCAAACCGGTTACTGCCGCCAACAGCTAAGATAAGCGAGGCATGCGCCATCCGGCAAGGGGAAAGTCACCGGTCCCGTCCGGGCACGACGTCCTGCAGAGCACCCGGCTTCAGTCCTTACGGTCGGTTTCGCCCTGGACCTCGTCATCGTCGGCCCTGGCGGTGAACCCGGTCAACGGTGTTCGGGCGAACCAGGCCACGGCGAAGATGCTGACCTCATAGAGCAGAATCAACGGCCCGGCCATCAGCAACTGGTTGACCACATCCGGGGTGGGGGTGAGGATGGCGGCGACGATGAAGGCGATCAGTACGGCATACTTGCGGTTCTTGGCCAAGAACGGCCTGTTGACCAGGCCGACCTTACCGAGAAAGACCATGAACACGGGCAGCTCGAAAATAATGCCGAAGGCCAGGAACAGACGCAGGGCCAGGGAAAAATACTCGTCCACCGACGGCATGGGTTCGAGGAAGGCGCTGGTATAGCCCAGCAGAAAACGGAAGGCGGGCGGGAAAACGACCAGGTAGCCGAAGGCGGCGCCGCCGACGAAACTCACGGTGGAGATGAGGGTGAACGGCACCAGAACCCGCTTTTCATGGTGATAGAGTCCCGGGGCTACAAACCGCCAGATCTGGAGAAAAATGACCGGACTGGCAAGCACCACCCCGCCGACCAGAGCGAGCTTCAGGTAAAAAAAAACCCCTCCTGGTAGGAGGTGAAGATCAGCGTCTTGTCCTTGGGCAGGACCTCGATCAGGGGGCGAAGAAACCAGTCGGCCAGGGGCTGGACAACACTATAGGCGACAGTGAAGCCGACGGCTACGGCTGCCAGGGCGATCAGCAGGCAGGAGCGCAGTTCGCGCAGGTGATCGGTAAGGGTCTGTTGATCGAAGTGTTCCTGAGGTCCCACGGCGGCTCGCTCCTCGGCTGACGGATGGTGAACAGCCGTCTTTCTACCCCATCTCAGGACGAAAGTAAACCGCTTACGGATAAGTGTTTGACTTCGCCTCAGGGTTGACGCTACACTGATGGGTAGAGCCAATGGACTGATTTCGATGGATTTTTACAAGGATGATCATGGCCTCCATTCTGGTTGTCGACGATGAGTTGAGCATGCGCGAATTTCTCAAGATCCTGCTTGAGAAAGAGGGCTATCAGGTTGCGGTCGCACCCGAGGCTACAACCGCGCTGACCCTTGCCGAACAGCAGCCCTTCGACCTGGTGATTTCCGATATCCGCATGCCCGGCATGAGCGGCCTGGACCTGCTGGCTCAACTCAAACAGAGAAAATCCGAAATCGGCGTGATCATGATCACCGCCTTTGCCTCACCCGACGATGCGGTCACGGCGATGAAGAACGGGGCCTTTGATTACATCACCAAGCCCTTCAACGTCGACGAGATCAAATCCGTCGTCCGGGCCGTCTTAAAGAAGAAAGGCAAGAACGGCTCGCCCGGGGTCACCGGCTTTCCGGAGATCATCGGCCAGAGCCCCGAAATGATGAAAATCTTCGACCTGATCACCAAGATCGCCCCGACCCCGGCCAACGTCCTCATCTACGGTGAATCGGGCACTGGCAAGGAGCTGGTGGCCAAGGCCATCCACAACCGTTCCCGGGTGGCGGCCAACCCCTTCGTGCCCATCACCTGCAGTGCCATTCCGGAGAGCTTGCTGGAAAGCGAACTGTTCGGCCACATCAAGGGATCGTTCACCGGTGCGATCGCCGACAAGGCTGGACTGTTTCAGCAGGCCGACGGCGGCACCGCCTTTCTCGACGAAATCGGCGAACTGACCCCGATCATCCAGACCAAGCTGCTGCGGGTCCTCCAGGAGCGGGAGTTCATGCCGGTGGGCTCCACCAAGAACCGCCAGGTCAATGTGCGGATCATCGCCGCCACCAACCGCATCCTTGAAGAAGAGATCATCTCGGGAAAATTCCGTGAGGATCTCTACTACCGCCTGGCCGTGGTCCCCATCCGGGTGCCGCCGTTGCGCGAACGGATCGGCGACGTGCCCCTGCTGGTCGACCACTTTCTCAACAAGTACTCCAAACTGTTGGGCAAGGAGGTGCAGACCATCAGCTCCTATGGCATGGAGGTGCTGATGCAGTACGATTTTCCCGGCAACGTCCGTGAACTGGAAAACATCATCGAGCGCGGCGTGGCCCTGGAATCGTCCAACATCATCCTGCCGGAAAGCCTGATTCTCTCCCTGCACCGCAAGGAGAAAAAGAAACCGGAAGCGGCCGCCCCCGGCTCGCCGCTGTTCGTCGCCGCCCGTGACGAAGACGAACTGTACTCCCTTGGCCTGGAGGAGGTGCTGCAACGGGTGGAGAAGGAGATGATCCTCCATGCCCTCAGCAAGGCCGACAACTCAAAGATGCGCGCCGCCGACCTGCTCAAGCTGAGCTTCCGCAGTCTGCGCTACAAGACGAAAAAGCACGGGATCGATTGACCAAATTGGCCGGACCGGATTGGTCGGCCCCAAAGAACCATGAAAGGTTTGCATTTCGCAGCCTCCTGCCCTCAAGCTTCGCAGGTGTTGCCCTCAAGGGTTTTAACGAGTCCATCATGCTTCGTTTTCTCTTCAAAAACGTCCCGCCGGCCATCGACAGCGAACAGGAGACCCGCAGGCACCTCCTGTGGTGGCTGCTCACCCGCATCGTCCTCTTTTCGCTGCTCTTCGGCCTGACCGCCTTTTTTCGGGAACGGGGTCACAACATCATCCTTCCCGGCCCGGCGCTGAGTCTTCCCTTCATCCTGGGCCTGTATGTATTTTCCGTCGGTTCCGCCCTGTACCTGCAGCGCATCCGGACCGTGGGACGATTCGGTCTCGTTCAGCTCTGTTTCGACACGCTGGCGTTCACCCTGCTGGTTTATGCCACCGGTTGCAGCCAGTCGGATTTCACCTCCCTGCTCATTTTGCCGGTGATTGCCGCCGGCCTGATCCTCTCCCGGTTGGGTGGCCTGTTCGTGGCGGCGATCACCACCTTTTCCTATGCCGCGGTCCTGGCGATTGAGCAGCTGCGCTGGGTGCCCGGCTATTTCATCGATTCCCCCTACAAACCACCGGCCTCCCTGCTCACCGGCACCAATCTCTTCGCCATCTACGGCCTGCTGTTCTTTCTCGCCGCCCTATTGAGCGGTCAGTTGGCCAGACGGCTGCGCATCACCGAGGAACAACTCCAGAGAACCGCCTTGGAGTACGACCGGCTGTCGATCCTCTACAAACAGATTTTCGACGACATTTCCACCGGAATCATCACCACCGACCAGAACGATTTCATCACCAGCTACAACCAGGCCGCCGAACGGATCACCGGCTACCGCAGCCAACAAGTGCTCGGCCAGCCGTTCAACCGTTGTTTTCCCGCCATCCAACTTCAAGAGGGTCAGGGACGCAGCGTCTGTGATTTCGTCCGGCCGGACGCCACCGCCATCAGGGTCGGCTATTCCTTTTCCTTTCTCAATATGCCGGTGCAGGAGGAGCACGGGGGGGAAGCGTCGAAATGGAAGGTGGTCACCCTGCAGGACATCAGCCTGATCGAACGGATGGAGCGGCAGATGCGCGAGGCGGAAAAAATGGCGGCGATCGGCGAGTTGAGCGCCTCGATCGCCCATGATTTCAGAAATCCCCTGGCCGCCATCTCGGGCTCGGCCCAGATCCTTTCCCTGGAGCAGGACAACATCGGCGGACTGGAGCCATCAACCTACAAATCCCTGCTCGGCATCATTCTCAGAGAGACCGGCCGGATGGCCAAAACCATCACTGATTTTCTCCAATTTGCCCGCCCGGCAACCATCCAGCCGGAATGGTTCGACCTGAACCGGTTAGTGGACGAGGTGCTTGCCCGGATGCGGACCACCACCAATACCATGGCCGGAACCACGGTGATCAAGGAGATCGACCAGCAACTCGACTGCTGGGCCGACCGGCAGCAGATGCAGACAGTGCTGACCCACCTTGTGGACAATGCCTGTCAGGCCGCCGCCGCCCAACCTGGAAGCGTGGTGATCGCCGCCGGCGAGGGCAATGACGGCGACCAGGGTATCCTGTGGGTGGAAATCCGCGACCGGGGCCCCGGTATCCCGGAACCGCTGCGCGAAAAAGTCTTCACCCCTTTCTTCTCCAACCGAGCGGACGGAACCGGCCTCGGCTTGGCCATCGTCCGCCAGATCGTGGACAACCACGGCGGCCGGATCGAAATCGATGCCAGCGCAGACTACGCCTGCATCATGCGGCTGCACCTGCCGATGCCCCAGGCCGCTCCTCTCTGACCTTGCGGACTTTGGCGCCAACCGCCAGCAGTTTGTCGACCATGTTTTCGTAGCCCCGTTCGAGATGGTATATCCGTGATATCCGCGTCGTGCCACTGGCGGCCAGGCCGGCGACCACCAGGGAGGCGGAGGCCCGCAGGTCGGTGGCCATGACCGGTGCGCCGCAGAGGCGACCGCGGCCGATGCCCCGAACCACGGCGCGGGAGCCCTCGATGGTGATATCCGCACCCAGGCGCTTCAACTCGGCCACATGCATGAATCGGTTCTCGAAGATGGTTTCGTGGATGATGGCGGTTCCCTCCCCCTGGATCATCAGGGCCATGAACTGGGCCTGGAGGTCGGTGGGGAAACCGGGATAGGGCAAGGTGGTGATATCGACGCTCCGCAATGGGCAGAGACTCAACCCGTTGACTTCCGGACACGATACGGTGATCGAATCGGCGGTGGTTTCGATGTCGACCCCGCAGAGCATCAGTTTCTCGGTCAGGGCCGGCAGATGGGCTGGGGTGCAGTCGGTGAGGGTAACCGAGCCACCGGTGGCGGCCACCGCGATCATATAGGTGCCGGTCTCGATCCGGTCCGGAATGATGGTCGCCTCGGTGGCCTGAAGCCGCTCGACTCCGCGGACAACCAGCCGATCCGTCCCCTTGCCCTCGATATCGGCACCCATGGCCACCAGCATGTCGATGAGGTTGCC
>JAUWAH010000048.1 GCA_030602145.1 Desulfobulbus sp. | reverse complement strand
AGAACTCATTGATTTTTCCAGGACTGGATTCCCGATGACTACCTCGGGAATGACTCAACCGTCTTTTTGCAAAAGCCTCATATCTGATGGATTTTTCCTCCGAAGCTGGTACAATTTGCGTTTTTGAAACCGGCCCGATGTACGCTTCACCGGGCTTGAGCCCGGTGAGTGCCAAGTCGACGAATGGGTACGCATCTCCTCTTCTCCGAATGAGGCCGGTGTGTGCCGTTGAATATCGATCAACGCCGCGAGGCGGATAATTGCCGGCTCCATGCCACCTAACGGAAAGGGTGCAGAAAGGAGCACGGCGTGTCAACGCGAGAGACGGAAGGAGAAGAACATGCTGTGGCAATATCGGACCATGCTTTTTGAATTCACGAAGGATGGCCTGTTGGGTGATAAGTATGTCGATGACGAGGAGATGGAAAAGACCCTCAACCAGATGGGCGGCCAAGGCTGGGAATTGGTCAGTGTGACCCTGCTCCAGGACGGCGTGCTTGCCTTTCTCAAGAAGCCGGTGGGGCAGGAGCGATTGGTCGACGAACCGATCGTTGTCGTCGCGCCGCCTCCCCAACCGGTTATCCGGTCTCGGCAGGCCGTTGCGCCTCCGCGGACAGCCTTTGTCGAACCCGGCTTCGAACCGGAGCCCGAGGCCCAGCCTGCGGAACCGATCCGTGTGGCCGAGCGGCAGCGGAAACCGGCCGCTCAGAATGACGAGCCGGATTTTCTCTCCTCCATCAGGATTTCCTGATACATGACCGTGCCGGTCGACAGCGACGGCGAGCGGAACACCGCACCCGCGGCAGCAGGGTGAGGAGCGACCGATGGCGATGTACATCCTCAAACGTCTCCTGTTGATGATTCCGACCCTGTTCGGGATCATGCTCATCACTTTTGTCGTCACCCAGTTCGTTCCCGGTGGGCCGGTGGAGCGGCTGATGGCGCAGTTGAGCGGTTACGGTGCCGGCGGCGAGACCGGCGGCGGCGGGTTGTACCAGGGCAACAAGGGGCTGGACCAGGAGCGGATCGAACAACTGAAGAAATTCTACGGATTCGACCAGCCGGCCTGGCAACGTTTCGTGACCATGATGGGCCAGTACCTGGTCTTTGATTTCGGCCGCTCCTATTACCACCACATGAGTGTCGTCGAATTGGTGATCGCCAAGCTGCCGGTGTCGATGTCGCTTGGGCTGTGGAGTTTTTTCATAGTGTATTCTGTCTGCATCCCCTTGGGTATCGCCAAGGCGGTGCGCGACGGATCCACCTTCGATGTCGTGACCAGCTCGGTGATCCTGATCGGTTATGCCATTCCCGGCTTTGTGCTCGGCATTGTCCTGATCGTGCTCTTCGGCGGCGGCAGTTTCTGGAATATCTTTCCCCTGCGGGGATTGGTTTCCGACCATTGGCATACATTGAGCCTGGTGGGGAAAATCTTGGATTACCTCTGGCACATGGTGCTGCCGATCACCGCGTCCACCGTCGGCAGCCTGGCGGTGATGACCCTGCTGACCAAGAACTCGTTTCTCGAGGAGATCCGCAAGCAGTACGTGATCACCGCCCGCGCCAAGGGGCTGGAAGAGGGGCAGGTGCTCTACAAGCACGTCTTCCGCAACGCCATCATTCCAATCATCACCGGTTTTCCGGGCAGTTTCATCACCGCCTTCTTCACCGGCAGCCTGCTGATCGAAACCATCTTTTCCCTCGACGGCATGGGCCTGTTGGCCTATCAGTCGGTCATGAACCGCGATTATCCGGTGGTCCTGGGGACGCTTTACTTTTTTACCATCATCGGCCTCGTTTCCCGGCTGTTGTCCGACCTGTCCTATGTTCTGGTCGACCCTCGCATCAGCTTCGAGGGCAGGGAGTAGGCCGATGGTGCGGGAACAGGGCAGACCGATCAGTCTCGGACGAAAAAGATGGCTGCGGTTCAAGCAGAACCGCCGCGGTTTTGTTTCCCTCGTCCTGTTCCTGGTGCTGTTCGGCGTCAGTCTGTTTGCCGAAGTGCTCAGCAATGATCGGCCGTTGTTGGTCCGGTATGAGCAGCAGTTCTATTATCCGCTCTTACGGATGTATCCGGAAACGGTGTTCGGCGGTGATTTCGAAACCGAGACCGATTACCGCGACCCCTATATCCGGGAGCGATTGACCAGTGGTGGCAATTTCGTTGTCTTTCCTCTCAATCCCCACAGCTACAATTCCATCAATCAGGCCCTCGATCGACCGACGCCGTCGCCGCCCAGCCAGGAAAATTACCTCGGTACCGATGACCGCGGCCGTGATGTTTTGGCGAGGCTGCTGTACGGATTTCGTCTCAGTGTGCTCTTCGGGTTGGCACTGACCGCCGTTGGGACCTTGCTCGGGATCGCGGCCGGCGGCTTGCAGGGATACTTCGGTGGCCGGCTCGATCTGTTCATGCAGCGGTTCATCGAACTGTGGGGTTCCATGCCCGAACTGTACCTGCTGATCATCTTCGCCTCCATTTTTAAGCCGAGTCTGCTCCTGCTTCTGGTCCTGCTGTCCATGTTTGGCTGGATGGGGCTGTCCGACTATGTGCGGGCTGAGTTCCTCAAGGGGAGAAACATGGAGTATGTCAAGGCGGCCAAGGCACTCGGGGTTTCCAATTTCACCATCATGGGCCGCCATCTCCTGCCCAACAGCATGACCCCGGTGATCACCTTTCTGCCCTTTCGCATGTCCGGTGCCATTCTTGCCCTGACCAGCCTCGACTTCCTCGGGCTCGGCGTTCCACCTTCGACCCCGAGCCTTGGCGAACTGCTGGCCCAGGGCAAGGCCAACATCGAGGCATGGTGGCTGTCACTCTCCACCTTCGTGGTCTTGGTGGGGACCTTGATCCTCCTCATCTTCATTGGCGAAGCCCTGCGGGAGGCGTTTGATCCCAGAAAATAAGAAAGGGACCGGAGCTGCGCTCCGATCCCCGTGGTAAAGGCGTGGCGGTTTTCGCCTATTTGTGGTGGTGCAATTCGCGGCGGAGTTTGACGAACTCGTCACGGATATGGGAGCGAAGCTCGGCCAGTTCGAAATACAGTTCCTTGCCCGTGTAGGTGAAGGATGTTTCCTGGTCCTGATCGCTGGCGGCCGGTACAACCGGCATGATGGCGGTGGCCTGTTGCAGCCAGGTGGTATACCGACCAACGGCTTCGGCTAGAACGTCCAGTTGACCGTGCTCGGCAATGAGCTGTTGGTAGAGGTGGTTCACCAGTTTTTCGGTGGCGGCGTCCTCCCTGGTGGGCAACCGGATCAGCAGGGTGAGCACCGATTCCAGCAACTGCACCAGGGCCAACTGGGTGGCCGACAGATCCAGTTGCTTGAGGGCGACGATGGCCTCCACGGCCTTGACGATGTTGTCGCGGGCCGGGGCTCGAACCACCGCCGGCAACAAGGCGCCCAGGGTTGCCAGCTGGATCTCGGCGGAATCGGGTTGGTCATCGGCCATGGTGGCTTCCAGGGCTGAAGTCAACTCGTCGACCGGGGTGAAGAGAGGAGGTTCGGTTTCCTGGTCTTCCACGAAAAAGGCGTCGAGCGCCCCGGTGAGTTCCTCGACCGGCTGGTCTTCATCCGCCAACAGATCAAAATCTTCCTCAACCGTCGGCTCGTCGCTTGCCAAACCGGAGAGGGCCGGCGCGATATCAGCCACCGTTTCCGGTGCGCCGACCGTCAAATCCAAAGCCTCCTCCAATGGCTGCCGCATCGTCACATCGCCCATGCCCAGGGCTGCGTCGGATTCATCTTCAGTGTCGGTGCCAAAGAAGAAATCAAGCTTTTCCTCGATTTCATCCAAGGGCGTGAAACTGAGGGCTGCGACCTCGGCCTCCTCGGAAAAACCACGATCCTCCTCGCTGTCAGCCAAAGCAGCCTGGACGGTGTCTTCCTCGTCGAAAAACAGTTCCTGCTCAATTTCGTCGACGGCTGTTGATGCGGGAGCGGTTGCCTCCAAGGGCTCCTCGTCGGCGTCGGCGTCGGCAAAGAAGCTGTCCAGTTTACTCTGGATGTCGAAAACATTGCTGTCGGGGACGGCAGTCTCCAACTCCAGGGCCTCATCTTCGCGCCCCTCCGGTATCTCCGCGTCGGACAGGGCTGACAGGAATGGTGCTGTAGCCTCTTCAAGATCCTCGTCAGCCTCATTGCCATCGGCCGTAGCCACGGGCTCATCGTCGTCATGGGCGATGGCCAGTTCCAGTTCAGCGGAATCGAGGGCGGAAAAGGTGATTGCCGATTCGCCGCTTGACTCCGAGTCGGCGAAGAGAAAATCCAATTGTTCGGCAAGATCGCTCTGGGTGGGCAGATCCAGAGGTTGTGCGTTCTCGTTGAAACCGGACGATTCCTCGGCATCGGCCAAGGCCGGCATCAGGCCACGTTTGCTGCTGAGTTGCGATTCGATGAAATCATCGGGCAACTCATCCTCGATGGGGTGGATGGCGTCCGGAGGCAGCACTTCGTCGGGATACTGGACATCGGCGGATTCCATGGCCGGCATGGCATCCATGTTGAACAGGGTGTCAATCTCCGCCTCCAGACTGTCGGTGGATGGTGCGGGCTCGGGTGCTTGACCGACCCCCCTATCGATGGCCGGCGCTTCGGCAGGCGAGATGGAAGCAACGGCCTCCGGCTGGGTTTTCTCGACAGCGGGGGCCGGCTGTTCCACGGCAACGGGAGCGCTGAGTTCCTCGACCACCTCGTCAATCCGTTGATCGTCAACCAGAGCGCCTGAAGGAGAGGTGATCAGCAGTTTCAGGTTGTTTAACCGATTGATCCGGTCAACGAGCAATTCCTGGACACCTCCCTGATCCAGTCGGTGCGCTTCCGGATGCAGGACCTGGTCCAGGGCTTCGTTGAAAGCATGGAGCAGGATGAAAGCTTCGGGATGGGCATCGGCCCTCTCTTCGGCAATGTAGTCGCCGAGTGCTTGCAGTCCCTGAACCAGCACTAATGCCGGCTTGTTATCGGTTATATGAGGGTAAAATCCGGCGATCTTGTCGTTGAACTGGCGCAGGCTCTCATCGGTGACCTCCCAGTCCAGACTGAGAATGGCGGCCTTCAATTGCTTGGAGGGATCTTCCGGCTCAGGGGCTGGGCTGGGGGCTGGGGCGGCACCACTTTGTTCGGTGGACAAGAGCGCATCGCCGACGGCCGGAGCGGTGGTCTCGCTTTGGTTGATCTGGTACTGCAGTATCTTGAATTTGCGGACATCTCCCTTCAGCAACTGGGTGATCTGCTCGCCAGTGATCTGCTCGGACGAGATGATTTTCTCGAAATTGTAGAAGAAGGTCAGGAGCAGCTTGATAGAATTGGGGTGGGCGTACGCCCCTTTTGTCCGGATATAGCTGCCGATCTTACTGAGCCCCTGCAGGTAGACCTCGGCGACCTTGTCCCCCTGCCACATGGCTTGCAGGTTGACCAGTTCATCGTCCAGTTCCTGGAGGATCTCGTCGTTGATTTCCCAATCCAACGACAGGATGATCGATTTGAGCCGCGTCAGCGGCGAGGATTCCTCACTGGTGAATTCAAAAAGATCGACGTCTTGCGTATCAAACGATTCATTGGCAAAAAGGGTCAGATCTTCAAAATCATCCATTGAAGAAATATGGTCACGCTGCGATTTTTTCATATACCGACTCTGGTGATGGCCTCCACGGCCTGCCCCGTCACATTAATTTCTTCTGGATGGAGATAACCGTGGATGAAATGATTTTTTTAAGCGTTTCCGGAACATTATATCCTGTGAGTGCGCTTGCTTCAAAAGTGGGCACCTTGAGCTTGCTGTTGAGATCCTTGTCGAGGACAGAGGTCGGCAAAATAGGAATGCCCTGGTTGCGGAGGTCAACCTTGTTATATTGCAGCACTAGGGGAAGACGGAAAATGGATTCTTTGTAGCTCATGAGGTTTTCGTGCAACTGATTGAGCGAGCGGATGTTTTTTTCCCGCATCTGCTCCTGGGCATCGGCAACAAAGACAATCCCGTCCACACCCTTGAGCACCAGTTTTCTGGTGGCGTTGTATTTGACCTGACCGGGAACGGTGTACAGTTGAATTTTGAGGTCGTAGCCTTTGATTTGGCCCATGTTGAAGGGCAAGAAGTCAAAGAACAGGGTTCGGTCTCCGTGGGTCTTCAGGCTGACCATCTCAGACTGAATCTGCTTGGAGAACTTCCTGTTGATATATTCGAGATTGGTGGTCTTGCCGCCACGGCCAGGACCGTAGTAGACAATTTTCACCTGAACGATTTTTTCCCTAAGGTTGATGAAACTCACAGTACTCTCCCGCGGACTTGAACTGATCGCCGACGATGCAACAGCAATAGTGCTCCGATGTCAAAAAACTGTGCGATCGGTTAGCTGCTGCGGGACCAGATCTTCTTGATGCGTTCAATGGTTTCCACAACATTGAGGCGAAGGAAACCAAGCGAAATGCTTTTGCCGAACATGGTGATGAGCAGCAGTTCATCGTCGATCTTTGAAAAATGGATGTTGCATTCCGAGCCCTTGTGAAACAGCAAGGAAAACTCCTGTTCCCCGACCAGCTTGGCCATGGCGTCGACAGTGGCAAAGTTTCCGGCGGCCAGGGCGGCAAAGGAATAAACATCGTATTTTGATGTGCCGTTGTCCTTGGCGGTGATGATGTTGCCGGCCATGTCGATGATGATAACGCAGTCGACACCAATTTTTATGAGCTTTTCAGTCAGGATTTCGTCGATTTTCTCAAGCTGCTCCTGGCTAACAACTCCATAATTCATATGCTACCTCGTACACGTTCGAATAAGTGGGGGGTGGGAGAGAAGTTGTATGGTTGCGCGAATCACGTCAGATACAGGTCCTTCAAAGCAACGGCACCAAAGATGGCCATTCAAAAAAACGAATTTTTTCAATGGGATCTTGGCCGGTTCTTCTCAGTTGTCAAAAGTATACGTCAGAACAGATTGAATATGAAGAGGTTTTTTCAAGGAGCATCTTTTTCCGGATGCGCCGGTTGAATCGTCAGCCAGAAGAGCGTTTATCGGTCAGCAGAACCGGAAGTCTCCTTGATGCTTTTATACCTGCTGTTGACGGCATAGACAAAGGCCAGGACCTCGGCGATGGTTTGATACAGTTCGACCGGTATTTCCTCGCCGACAGGGACCTTGGATAAAAGTTCCACCAGATCACGGTCTTCCTTGATATGCACCCCGGCGGCTGCCGCTGCGGCGATGATTTTTTCGGCCACCAGGTTGGCCCCACTGGCCACGACCTTGGGGGCAGCCCCCTTGGCCGGATCGTAGAGCAGGGCCACGGCCCGCCTGCCGGTTGCGCGTTGGTCGCTCATGGCGTTCCTCCGGACATTGGTTGCCTCACGCTGTGGTGTCGATCATGCCAGTGCCGCCCTGACCGACGATGGTCTCCAGAAGCGTTCTGTTCGGCTCCTTCGCGCCCAGCAGAAACTGCACCGATTCCAACCGGCCTCCGGTGATCCACTGTTCTAGCTCGTCGCGAAATTTGGCGAGAAATCTGGCCTGTTCCGGTTGCTCGGCACGAAAGGTGAGTGCAATTCGATCCTCCTGGCGGTGGATGTCGATCTGCAGGTTGCCCAGCCCTTCAAGCTGCAGGTGCAGGCTGGCGGACTGGTTGGGGCGATCGGTCTGTTGTCCGGCATCATCCTGATCTTTACCGGCGCGATCCCGGTCGATAAGGAGAAACCCCTGCTGCAGAAATGGAAACGGCAGGGGCAGGAAAATGAGCGCTTCTCCGGCCAGTCGAAGCTGGAGCAGTTGATAGAGTTCCAGGGTTTGCACCATCCGTTCCGGCGAAAGGTTACGGTCGCTGGCCGCTTCAGCCCGTCCGGCCACCTCGAGCAGGGCGAATTTGAGGGTGCGGATGGCTTCTTCCGGGCTGTCGCCGGCCAGCAGCCGTTCCATGTTGAGGCCCAATCCATGCACGCGGTCATGAAGGAGAGTCCCTCCGGCATGGGGGCCGGCGGCAGTCGACCTCTCCCCTTCTACCTGCGTGACGAGGGTGAGCACCTGCCGGAGCGGGTGGGTGTCCGGCAGTGTTTCGATGGCCTTCAGAACGGCGGGCAAGTTAGGGAGGAGCAGCAGCGTGGGTGGAATGGTCGCCAATGTTCCCGGTTGTGGCGATGGGGACGCCGCTCCAGGTGTTTGCGTATTGGTTTGCAGAACAGGCGATCTGGGATCGGCGTTCATGGCGGAAAAATCACCCCGCAGAGCCGCCTGGTTGAAGTGCTCGGCAAGGCGGCTTGCCGCGGCGGCGGTTTGCGCGGAGAGCAAGGGCGTGCTGGCGATCTGCTCGAGCAGTCCGCCGATCTTGAAGGCCAGGGCCTGGAGTTGCCGGTCGCCCGGGGTGGTGACGGTTTGCCCTATCAGATTGATCAGGTGCACGGAAGCCGGGGAGGGTGCGGTTGGGCCTCCTTCCATCTGGGGCAGGAATCCGGCATAGAGCTGGAGCGTGGCCCGGGCAGCCGGACTCATGCCGCTGAGCAGACTCTTATCCTCGGCCAAGGTGGCGACTGCGGGCAGCAGGGTCGTGTGTTGACCGAGCAGGGGCAGGGCGGAGCCCAGCCAGCGGTTGACCGGATTGGCGGCGACGATCTGCAGCTCCATCCTCGGCGCCAGTGCGGCAACGTGGAGGTCGAGTCGTTGCCCGATTTGTAGGGGGGCGGCTGATTCGGCGCTGACCGGTCGGCCGTTGATCTCCAGGGTGAACTGCTGCCCCTCGCCCTTGGCGGTCACCAGACCTTGCAGCAGTTGGCCCTGGAAGAAGGGGGCGCGTTGAGGCTGTTCTCCGCCGAAACGTGCTGGAGCCAGAGGTTGAATGTCGGTGATCAGGGTCAACGGATCCACGGTGATCCCCCATACGGATGGACGAAGTCCACGGCCCGGTCGTGTCGTGGCCCGTAGCCGGAGGTGTTCCGCGGGCTAGGCAGGGGTGGCTGGTGAAGCGTCGGGTTCAGGAGACTCGTGGCGCAATGTTTGAAAACATCACAGGGCCTGCACGTTTTCCCGAAGCTGGCGGCGTTGTTCCTGCAGGCAGCATGCTATGACCATGTCCCGCGTTTTTGTCGAGATGTGCTCGAAATGGAGGGCCACCTGGAAACGGTTTTTCCGTATCCTGTAGGAGCGGACCACGTTGGCCAGGCAGGCGATGGGCGTTTCTTCGCCGGGCACGGTGATGACCAGTTGAATGCGATGGTTGCTGGGCGGTTTTTCGTCGAACAGGGCCAGTACGCCGCTGCCACTCATATCCAGGGTGGTGCCCTTGAGTTTCCAGGATTGTATCTTTACTTCCTTGAGGCCGGCAATGTAGCTGGCTTCGATGGGCAGATTGATCGACACCCGGAAGTAATCACGTAAGGACTCCGGTGCCAGCGGTTCGCGAGCGGTGAACCCGAGCCGGCGATCGTTGATCACACCGTCGAGCCGGGCGACCAGGTTGATGGTCATGCCATTGTGGTCCACCGCCAGGGTGCAGTCGGCCCCGATGTTGAGATCTTCGATATTCCAGGAGTTTGGAGGAAAAAGCAACTCGAAGAGCGGTGCTTCTCGTTTGATCAGCAAGGCATTGTACCGGAAACAGTCCTCGCTGTTGCCGGGAATATCGACCACCACACGGGTGTTGTCGATCAGTTTTTCAAGGATTTCGTTGATTCTGGCCACGGCGTTTCAGGCTGCATGGGCTAAAGAAGTTGAGAAGTTCAAGCCTGGTCATCGATCGCTGCTGAACCTTCTACCCGAACCCGCATGCGGAGATAGCGACGCTGCAACTCGAAACAGCAGGCCATGATCTTGTCCTGGCTGTCGGCGTCGATACTGTCGAAATGCAGGGCGACATGATAGAGATGGTCCTCGATTTTACGGCAGCGGACCACGTGCCCAAGGGCGGTGATGATCTCCATGTTCCGGGTTGGAAGCGTCAGTTCGATGCGGACGTTGATTCCCTTGGTCAGTGGTTCGCTGAAGCTGCACAGCAGGCCGCTGCCGCTCAGGTCGATGGTATCGCCCAACCGCCGCCAGCTTTCACCTTCCCGCGACATTTCCTGCCGGACCACCGACGAGGCGGCAACCCGGGTAGCGGCGTCGACCCGGAAATAGCTGCGGGTCTGGGTATGGGTCACGATTTCCTTGGCGATCAGTTCAAGGGTGGTCGGATACCTGACGCTCTTGATGGATGCGGTCGCGGCAACGGTCTGGTCGCTGAAA
>JAUWAH010000122.1 GCA_030602145.1 Desulfobulbus sp. | reverse complement strand
AGCATGGGCGCAAAGGCAGCCAGGGTGGTGAGGGTCGAACCGATCACCGGATAAGCCACCTCGGAGGTGGCCCGCATGGCCGCCTCCACCCGACCGGCGCCCTGCTCCATGAACCGATGGATATTCTCGATGATGACGATGGCGTTGTCCACCAGCATGCCCAGGGCCAGGGTCAGGCTGAACAGCACCACCATATTGAGGGTGATGCCCATGACGAAGAGCACGGTGAAGGTGAGCAGCATGGAAAAGGGAATGGCCAGGCTGACCAGCAGGGCGTTGCGCAACCCCATGGCGAAAAAGACCACCGCCAGGACCAGAACCAGCCCGGAAAGGATGTTGTTCTCCAGGTCGGCCACCATGTTGTCGATGTCCTTGGCCTTGTTGAGCACCTTGGTGATTTCGGTGCCCTGCGGCCAGGTCGGTTTGCGCCGTTCGAGTAGCTGGTCGATGGCGGTGCTGATGGCGATGATGTTCTCCCCGGCCCGTTTCTTGACCGCGATGTTCACCGCCTCCCGGCCGTCCAAGCGGGCACGGCTGGCTTCCTCCTTAAACGTGTCCCTGACCTCGGCCACATCCTTGAGATAGATCGGCTGCCCCTTGTGGGTGCCCACCACCAGCCAGAAAATCTCCTCCGGCGTGGTGAATTCGCCGGGCACCCGAAGCAGGAACCGGCCATTGCCCAGCCGGATGGCGCCACCGGAGGTGTTCTGGTTCTCGCTCTGCACCACCCGGCGAAGATGCTCGAAGCTCAGGCCGTACAGGCCGAGTTTGTCCGGCATGACCTCCACCCGGATCTCCCGCTCCACCCCGCCGGTCACCTCCACTTCCGGCACCCCGGTCACCGCCTCGAGATCGTCTTCGAGATCATCGGCGATTTTTTTCAGGCAGGGCAGACCGCAGGTGCCGGACAGGGAAAAGACCACGATCGGCAACTCGGAAAAGTTGACCTCGAAGACCGAGGGATCCTCGTCAAGATCGGTGGGCAATTCGCCCATGGCCTCGTCGACCTTGTCCTTGACATCCTGCAGGGCCTGCTTGATGTCGGTCCCGGTGACGAACTCGATGTTGATCGACGAGTTGCCCTCGGCGCTGACCGAGCGGATCTTCTTCAACCCGTCCAGCCCCTTGAGCTTCTTCTCGATTTCCACGGTCACCGAGGTCTCCATGTCGATGGAGGAGACCCCGCGGTAGTCGGTGGAGATGAAGACATTGGGAATGGTGATGTCCGGATCGGACTCCCGGGGCAGGGTACGGTAGCAGTAGACGCCGAACACCAGGATCAGGAAGGCGAGCACCAGGACGGTGATGCTGTTTTTGACGGCGGTATTGGAGACGATCATCGCCCGAACCCCGCCGGATCGTCCAGGGTCCTGATCACCGTGATCGGCTGGTTTTCCTCGACCTCGCGGTGCCCCTCGACCAGCACCCGGTCTCCGGCCTTGAGTCCCTCGACGATCTGAACTCGCCACCCCTCGACGATACCCAGACGCACCGGCCGTTTGCGGGCGATCTCCCCTTCGGCGACCATCACAAACTGTTCTTCACCCCGGCTGATCACCGCATAGATGGGTACGGCCAGGGCCTGGGGAAACCGCTGCTTTACGATCCGGCAGCGGAAGAACATGCCGGGCAGGATGCGATGGGCCGGATTGTCCACGGCCAGTTCCAGCCGGAACAGGAAGGCGCCGCTGTCCGGAGCGGGGGCCAGGTGGTGAACCCGGCCCGTCAGCCGATGGTCGGCCAGGGCCTGGATGGTCAGTTCCACCTGTTCCAGGCGCCGGACCGCATCCACATCGGATTCGGGAATGCCGACCACCGCCTTGACCCGATCGATCTGCAGCAGTTCGGCCAAGGGGTCGCCGACGTTGAGATAGAAACCAATCTTGGCGTCGAGCCGCTTGACCACGCCATCCATGGGTGCGGTGATGGTGCAGCGGTCGAGCTGAAGACGGGCCCGCTCCAATTCGGCGGCAGCGGTCTGCTGGCGGGCGGCCAGGGACTCGAGACCGGCCACCGAGATCACGTTGGTCTGCCGCATGACCCGGCCCCGTTCATATTCGGCCTTGGCTAGATCATGGGCAGCCCTGGCCGCATCCAGGGCTACCCGGTAATCATCGGTCTCGATCCGGGCCAGGACCTGGCCGGCTGTGACCGCATCCCCTTCCCGGACCTGAACCTCGTTGATGGCACCGCTCACCTTGGCCAGCAGTTCGAGCCGAATCCAGGGCTCGACGGTGCCGGGCAGGTTGAGAACCTCCTCCATGGGCACGGGCTGAAGAGCAAGCACCACCGCGTTCACCCGGACGGGCTGTTCAGCGCGACTAGCCCGCTTGGCGGCCTCCAATCGTTCCTTCTTGGCACCGACCAGGCCGGCGAGCACGACCGCCAGCGCCACCAGAGCGGCAACCGCCAGGGTGGGCAAGTGTTTCCACAGAAAAAAAAACAGGCGTCCTCGGGTCGAGGTGGGAGGCACGGGGTCGATCATTGTCGGTCTCATGGTCGGTGGGTCGAACCGGGTGGCGCCAGACCCTGCAGGGCCTGTTCGAACAGGGCCTCAAGGGCCAGGCGGACATCTTCCTCGGTGAGCAGACGCCGTGTGAACCAGGCCGAGACCACCATGGTGTACATACCATACAGGTGGCCGAGCACCAGGGTCAATTCAAGATCGCGCCGCAGCTCGCCCCTGGCCTGGGCCTGGCGCAGCAGCGGCACCAGGATGGTAATGTACCGCTCATCGAGCCTTCTTGATTGGGCCGGATCGCGATCAATGGGAAAGATGGTCTCCCGCATCAGCAGGCGGCCGAATTCAGGATATCGGTGAATGAAGCGAAATTCCTCGCCATAAATAGCCAACAGTCGATCCAGCAGACCCAGTGAACCGGTTTCAGTCGCGGTGACGGTGGCCCGGATCACTTCCAGCTGCTCTTCGCAAAAGGCCAGGAATATCTCGCTTTTTTTGCTGAAGTAGGAATAGATCGTCCCCTTGCCGATCCCGGCGGCAGTGGCCAGGTCGGTGATGCTGGTGCGTTCGTAGCCCCGGGCGGCAAAGAGATGCATCGCCGCCTGGAGGATGGCCAGCCTCGTCTGCTGTTTGTTCTGTTCCCGTTTACCTGTGCCCTTGGTCATGTTCCGCTCGCTGTTGTCCACCGACGCC
The DNA here is from genome assembly GCA_030602145.1 of Desulfobulbus sp. Classification (GTDB taxonomy): domain Bacteria; phylum Desulfobacterota; class Desulfobulbia; order Desulfobulbales; family Desulfobulbaceae; genus Desulfobulbus. Next base: position 3,881 of record JAUWAH010000122.1, on the reverse strand, counting down.
GATTTGTAGCAGAGGTGCGCCCGTCGCACAAGATAAAATCGACCGCGGTCGACTTTATTCTTTATACCTGTGCTACGGGAAGAAGAGCCAGGAGCAAGAAGGAGTTGACCTGCTTGACGGTTCAGCGTATTTTGCCGCTGTCAACGGAGGCAACGATGGATATCAAAGGATTGCGGAAAGAATACGCCAACCCGGTGCTGACCCGGGGCATGCTGGCCCCGGACCCCATCGATCAATTCGAGCGCTGGTTCAAGGAAGCCAGCGACGCCGAACTGGCCGAGCCCAACGCCATGACCCTGGCCACGGTCGACGCCGACGGCCAGCCCAGCCTCCGCACCGTCCTGCTCAAGATGTTCGACCGCAACGGTTTTGTCTTCTTCACCAACTATCACAGTCGCAAGGCACGGGAAATCGGGGAAAATCCACGAGTCGCCCTGCTCTTTCCCTGGATCAGGCTGGCCCGCCAGGTGGTCATCACCGGGGCGGCCGAAAAAATAAGCCTGGCCGAGTCCGCCCGCTACTTTGCCAGTCGGCCCCGCGAAAGCCAACTGGGCGCCTGGATCTCCAGGCAGAGTTCGGTGCTCTCCTCCCGGCAATGGCTGATGATGGAGTTGGAGCAGATGAAAACCAAGTTCCTCAAGGGCGAGATCCCCCTGCCCGATTTCTGGGGCGGCTACCGGGTCCGGCCAACCAGCATCGAATTCTGGCAGGGCCAGACCAGTCGCCTCCATGACCGGTTTCTTTATACCCGCAACGAAGAGGGATGGATCATCGAGCGGCTGGCGCCGTGAACCGCGCCCGCTTCGGATCGCCACCCGCATCGTTTTTTCTGACACCCCTCGCCCATTGATCGATTGGCACCTTCTCCCCCGGACACTTGCATGCGCTCTCTAGCCCTCTGTTCGCTCATCCTGCTCCTGATCAGTACGGCCCTGGCCGAAGAACCCCGGCAGTCCTCCTCTCTGGTCGTGCCGCCCCTTCTGGTCGTGCCGGCGGAGGCGCCTGACCATGGCTCCAAACCGGGCGAAGCGCTGCCACCGCCACCAATACAACTGCCTGCGACCCAGGACAAGGGCCCAGCCCTCGCTGCTCCGCAGCCCCCCTCTTCCAAAGCGGAGCCGGCGGCTGCCACAGCCTCTCAAACCAAGAAAAACAAGGCTGCCGCCCAACGTACCAGAACCACCACACCGACCAAGAAATTCGGCCGGGGCAACAATGTGCCGCCCCTGCTCGCCGCCACGGTCGACGAAACGGAGATCAGCAGGCAGCAGGCCTCGCTCTACCTGCGGATGTTTCCATCCTTAAGAACCCTGCGACAGGTGACCGCCACCCCACCCCTGCTGGCCGGCATCCGCCAGCGCCACATCACCGCGCCCGCCAACGAACCGGAACCCCAGATCGTCTTTGAGTCGGTCCTGGCCAAAAGACTGGCCCTGGAAGGCGAGGAGAAAAAGGGCGATGTGCACGACATGCTCACCTCCCTGGTGGAATTGCAGAAGGACATCAAGCTCCAGATCGCCGCGACCTCAAAAAAACTCAAGAACAGTGTTTCGGAGGCCGAGAAGCAGACCCTCCAGGAGGAGTTGACCAAACTCGACCGACAGCTTTCCGAGACCGTCGCCGACTTTGAGAGGATTGCCACCGGGGTTGCTCCCGAGGTCTTTTCGGATCAACACAAAATCACCTTCAACTGGAAGGACGAACTGACCACCCTGCTAGAGCCGAGTATCAAGGAACTCAAGCAGTTGACCGCCCGGGCCCGGCAGAAATCCGACCTCAGGGAGACCATCGGTGACTATCACAGGCAATTGGCCATCGCCCGTCGGGCGGTTGAACACCTCAACCGGTTGATCGGCGAAAGCAAGGATGCCAACATCAAGGCCTACCTGGGCGAGTTGCTGCCCGCCTGGCAGAACATGGAAAAACGGATCGGTTCCAAATTGGATCTGGCCAAGGGGGAACTCGCCAAGCTGGAAGACAAGGAGGTCTCCTTTCTGGACAGCACCAGCCATTCGATCCGTGAGTTTTTCCGCAATCGCGGCCTCTACCTGCTTGTCGCCTTCCTCACATTTGCTGCCCTCCTGCTGATATTCCGCCTGCTTGCCCGCCTGCTGTGGATGATCCTCCCCGGCGCACGCAAGGAGCAGCGGCCAATCCATGTCCGTGTTCTCGATCTCTTTTTCAAAGTATTTTCGATCGTTGCCGCTGTTTTCGGCCTTATCTTCGTCCTTTACACCGCCGAGGACTGGTTCTTGCTCAGCGCCACCATCATCCTGTTCATCGGCCTGGCCTGGACGGTGCGCCAGACCCTGCCCAAGATGTGGCAGCAGGTGCGACTGATACTCAACATGGGGTCGATCCGCGAGGGCGAACGGCTCATTTACCAGGGGGTGCCCTGGAAGGTCGAGGCGCTCAACGTCTTCTGCAAACTCTCCAACCCTGCCCTCGGCATGCACCTGCGCATCCCGATCGAAAACATGATCGGCCTGATTTCAAGACCCTACCACCATGACGAGCCCTGGTTTCCCTGCAAGAAAGGCGACTGGGTGGCCATCGACGGCAAGCCCTTTGCCAAGGTGACCAGCCTGTCCCATGAGCAGGTCGAGGTGGTCGAACTCGGCGGCCGGAGAACGATCTACCAAACCGGCGACTTTCTCTCCAAATCGCCGGCCAACCTGTCGCGCAACTTCAACCTGCGGGTGGTTTTCGGCCTTTCCTACGCTCTCCAGGCGGACATCACCACCACCGTCCTGGCCACGCTCAAGGCGTATATTGAAAAGAAGCTGGAGGAGCACGGCTATGCCGAGGACTGCCTGAGCCTGTCGGTCGATTTCCTCCAGGCCGGTCCGTCCTCGCTGGACGTGGTTGTCCTGACAGATTTCAAGGGAGAACAGGCCCCGGCCTACCGGCGGATCGAGCGCGCCATCACTAAATGGTGCGTCGAATGCTGCACCGCCAACAACTGGGAGATCCCCTTCCCGCAGATGACCGTGCACCTGCCCCAACAAACCGCCACCGTGGAGGGCGACGGTAAAACCGCATGCTGAGCGACCATGTCCTAGCCCAGTTGACGGCCATTGTCGGCGCCTCCCATGTCTCCGCCGCCACCGTCGACCGGATCACCCACTCCTTCGATGCCACCCAGCGGCAATGTTTACCCGATGTGGTGATCCATCCGGCCACCGCCGACGAAATCAGCCGGATCGTCCGCCTTGCCAACAGGGAGCGGATCGCCATCGTGCCACGGGGGGCAGGCAGCGGCTTCACCGGCGGCAGCCTGCCGGTGCGGGGCGGCATCGCCCTGGTCCTCACCCGCATGAACCGGATTCTTGAAATCGACACCGACAACCTGATCGCCGTGGTCGAGCCGGGCGTGGTCACCGCCCGACACGCCTGGGGCAAGTCGAGCACGGTGGCCCTGCGCACGCAGTCGATGGCGGCGGCGTCCATGAACTCCAGGGTGGCGGGGATGATCCGGCCGCGGATGATGGCCGAGACCGCCCGGGCAGCGCCGTCGATGGATCCGAAGGCCGCCAGCATGGTTGAGCGCGCCTCGGGTTTGGGCAGCAGGCGCAGGATGATCCGGGTGACGATGCCAAGGGTTCCCTCCGAGCCGACGAACAGCCGGGTCAGATCGTAACCGGCCACGTTTTTCATGGTCCGGCCACCGGTGTGGATGATGTCGCCGCTGGGGACGACCACCTCGAGACCGAGGACGTAGTCCCTGGTGACACCGTACTTGACGCATCTGGGGCCGCCGGCGCATTCGGCGACATTGCCGCCCAAAGTGGAAAATTCCTTGGAGGCCGGATCGGGGGGATAGAACAGGCCGAGCCGCTCCACCTCCCGCTGCAGCCGGGCGGTCACCACGCCCGGTTCGA
>JAUWAH010000288.1 GCA_030602145.1 Desulfobulbus sp. | reverse complement strand
GGGAGTATGCGGGATGGACGGTCGGTGTCATGGTCCGGGTACCGAACTGGGCGGCGGTTGGGCCGGGAAAAGTTCCGGGGTGTACGGTGGCATATAACCCAAGGGTTGGTCAAGGAAAATTACCCGGTCAGGATGCGCTTCCCCCTTTCCTTTTACCTACTATCTGGGTAGATTGGCTGCATTGGATGAACGATAACTTCAATAGAAAACAGGATGTTTCATGCAGGTGAAAGGATTTTCTGCCGCTGCGGTCCAGGCCGGGATCCGGTATGCGGGGCGGTTCGACTTGGGATTGATCTTCTCTCACAGCCCGGCGGTGGCCGCCGGAGCGTTTACCACCAGCCGGGTCAAGGCGGCGCCGGTTCTGCTCGACATGGAGCGGCTGCACTCGGGGCAGGCCCAGGCGATCCTGGTCAACAGCGGCAATGCCAATGCCTGTACCGGTGCCGAGGGCATGGCGATAGCCCTGGCCACCGGTGACCTGGCCGCCAGGGAACTGGGCATCGATGCGACCTTGGTCCAGGTGGCCTCGACCGGCGTCATCGGCCAGCCGCTGCGCACCGAGCCCTTTGCACGGGCCATGCCGGAGTTGGTGGCCAGTCTGTCCGAGGACGGTTTTCCCCTATTGGCCAAGGCGATCATGACCACCGACCTGGTCCCCAAGACATCCTTCGCCACCGTGACCATCGATGGGGTCGAGGTATCGATCCTCGGCGTGGCCAAGGGCTCGGGAATGATCATGCCGGACATGGCCACCATGCTCTGCTTCGTGGTCACCGATGCCCGGATCGTCTTCCCGGTGCTCAACCGATTGGTCAAGGAGGGCGTCGAACAGAGCTTTAACCGGATCACCGTCGACGGCGACACCTCCACCAACGACACGGTGCTGGTGCTGGCCAACGGCGAGGCCGGTAACACCCTGATCGATGAGCACAACCACGGGGCCACTACCCTGTTCGCCGCGGCTCTGCACGGGGTGTTCAAGGATCTGGCCCTGCAAATAGTCGCCGACGGCGAGGGCGCCACCAAGCTGGTCACCATCCGGGTCACCGGCGCCCGCGACCGGGATGAAGCCCTGAAGGGAGCCCGGACCATAGCCAACTCCGCCCTGGTCAAGACTGCCTTTTTCGGCGAGGATGCCAACTGGGGCCGGATCATCGCCGCCCTGGGAAGATCGGGGTGTGTGTTTGACCAGAATCGGGTGTCGATCGATTTCGACACGGTGCGGCTGGTGGAAAACGGCCTGGTCCTGGGGGCTGCCCGCGAGGAGGCCGCCACCGCGGTGCTCAAACAACCCCGGTTCACCGTCACGGTGCATCTGGGCGAGGGCAGCGGCGAGGCAGAGGTGTATACCTGCGACTTTTCCTATGATTACGTTAAGATAAACGCCGATTACCGCAGTTGAGGAGGGAAGGGAAGGATGCAGCAGCCCGGAGCGGACACCTGGTCGATGCCCGACGGTCTGGAGGTTGAAGCGCTGCTGGCGGCGCTGAAGGCCGATTTCGGTCTTGATATCGCCCCCGAATACACGGCCCGGGTGACCTACGCCGACTCCTTTGACTGGCTGCTCTACCAGCAGGGCTACCTGCTCCACAACCATGGCCGCTGCTGGACCCTGTATCATGGCGACAGCGGCGAGGTGACCGTGCAGCGGGGCGGACCTGAACTGTCCGGCCGCTGCTTTGCCCGCGATTTCCCCCCGGGGCCCCTGCGCGACCTGCTTGAGCCGCTCCTGGGCATCCGCTGCCTGCTGCCCCTGGCCCCGGTCGGTTTGCAGGGCCGTCAGATCCGATTGCTCAACCGGGACGACAAGACCGTGGCCCGTCTGGTGGTCGAAAGCCAGCGGCCGGCCGGCGACGGGTCGGTCTTCCGCCTGATCCGGTTGTTCGGCATCCGCGGCTACGATCAGGACCAGGAGGTTGTCCGCCGTCACCTGGAACAGTTGGGGGTTGCCGAGAACGTCTCGCCCCTGCTCGGATTCCAGGAAGGTTGCCGGGCGATGGGCCGAAGGCCGCTCGATTACTCCTCCAAATTCTCCGTCCAACTTGAGGGGACCGACCCGGCCCGCCGGTCCATGGCCCGGATCTACCAACTCCTCCTGGAGAATGTCAGCCGCAACATTCCCGGCGTGCTCGGCGATTGGGATACCGAATTTCTCCATGATCTCCGGGTTGCCATCCGTCGCACCCGTTCGGGCCTGAGCCTGGTGCGCAAGGTGTTTCCCGAGGCCACCGTGGTGCGGTTCAGCCGTGAGTTCGGCCGCCTCGGCCGCCTGACCGGGCCCACCCGCGATCTCGATGTCTATCTGCTCATGGAGGAGGCATACCTCAACCGGTTGCCGCCGGCCCTACAGCCCGGGCTGCGGGATTTTTTCGTTGCACTGCGTCGCAGGCGGCAGCTCGAACAGAAAAAACTGGTACGGGTGCTGCGATCCAAGAAGACCATGGCGGTCCTCGACGCCTGGCAGCGAACCCTGGCCCAGGCCGACCGGCAGGCAGCTCCCCGCGCCGATATGCCGGTGCAGGAATTGGCCGGCCGAATCGTGACCAAACGATTCAAGCGGGTTCTGCGCGACGGCCAGGCCTTGCATGCCGACAGCCCCGACGCCGATGTCCACCGGCTGCGTATCCAGTGCAAGAAGCTGCGGTATGCCATGGAATTCTTCGGCTCCCTCTATCCCAGGCAGGAGATGCAGCAACTGGTGCGACACTTGAAGAAACTCCAGGAAATTCTCGGCGATTTCAACGATCTCTCGGTGCAGCAGGACATGCTTCGCTCGGCGCTGGCGGCATTGCGCGGCGGATCGGCCCAGACCCTCGCAACAGCGGCTGCCCTCGGCGGCCTGATGCAGAGCCTCTTCCAGGAACAGCACGAGTTGCGCAGCCACTTTGTCGAGGCCTTCGAACAATTCGGCGACCCTGAGACCATGGCCCTTTTCCACCAGCTTTTTCGCCGGCATGAGGCCTCTTCATGAGCATACTCGCGGTCTATAACATCAAGGGGGGAGTCGGCAAGACCGCCGCCTCGGTGAATCTCGCCTACCTTTCGTCCCTCCATCACGGGAAAACCCTGTTGCTGGACATGGACCCGCAGGGTTCGGCCTCCTACTATTTCCGAATCCGTCCGGCAAAAAAATTCGACGCCAAGAAGCTGCTCAAGGGAGGCCACCATATCGAGGACAATATCCGGGGCACCGATTTTCCTCGGCTCGACATGCTGCCCGCCGACTTTTCCTACCGGACCCTTGATCTCGCCCTGGACGAATGCAAAAAGTCGCGCAAACGACTGAGCAAGGTGCTGCAACCACTCCAAGAGGAGTACGACCGGATCATCCTCGATTGTCCGCCGAATCTCACCCTGCTGTCGGAGAACATCTTCTACGCCGCCGATCGGATCGTTGCCCCGGTGATCCCCACCACCCTGTCCGTGCTGTCCATGGAACAGCTGTTCGCCTTCCTTGAGGAAATAGAGGAGGGGCCCGACAAGGTGATGATCTTTTTTTCCATGGTGGAGAAGCGCAAAAAGATGCATGCGGATATGATGCGTTCCATGCGGGACCGAAAAAACGTCCTGCGCACCGTGATCCCCTATTCGGCGGACATCGAACGGATGGGCATTTACCGGCAGCCCGTTGTTGCCGCCCTGCCGGGATCGGTCGCCGCCGCCGCCTACGAGAACCTGTGGCATGAAATCCAAGAACACCTCTCCGTCTGACCGGAAGCAACTGCTCATCTGCCGTCATGCCAAATCGAGCTGGCAGGATGTGAACCTGAGCGATTTTGAGCGACCCCTAAACAAACGCGGCGAACGCGATGCCCCGGAAATGGGAAGGCGGCTTGCGCAGCGCGGTATCCGGCCGGACCTGATCATGGCCAGTCCGGCGGCCCGGGCCCTGGCCACCGCCATCCACTATGCCGGTCAGTTGGACTATCCTCTGGAGCGGCTGGAGCGCAACCCGCTTCAGTACGCCACCTCGGTCCCGGCCCTGATCAAAATCCTCCAGGAGGTCGATAACCGGATCAACACCCTGATGCTGGTCGGGCATAATCCTGAGAGCACTGATCTGGCCAACGCGCTCGGGCATCTGATGATCGACAACATTCCCACCAGCGGCATCGTTGCCCTGGCCTTCTCTCTCCCCGCCTGGGAGGAAATCGGTGCGGGCAAGGGTGAGCTGCTCTTTTTCGACTTTCCCAAGAAGCAGTTGTGAGTCCGGATTTTTTCCCGGTCATTCGCCCCCGAAACCCTTCCGACAACCTTCCCGGGTCGACAGGGTACGATCATGGCTGAAAAGGCGGCTGAAACGGGCAGGCCAATGCCGGATTGCTTCACCTGTCGCCATTTTTTCATCACCTACGAACC
>JAUWAH010000463.1 GCA_030602145.1 Desulfobulbus sp. | reverse complement strand
TCGTTTCTTGAGCTTGTTCTTTTATGCTGCCGCCGGCAGCGTTTCTTCCTGAGCATTGACAATCCCAGCCTTTCCAAGAACAAAATCAGCGGCGTGCTGGGCCTTGGCAGCGGCGGTGAAGATGGCCTTGCCGTCGCTTTTGAGGATCTGTAACCAGTGGTGGATATACTCAGGATGGCGCATGTTCTCAAAGGGGATCCCTGTGTGGGCACCAAGGAAGGCTGCGCCAATCTCGGTCACGAGCTCTTCGAAGGCATAACCAAGGTCACCGAACCGGGTGCCGAACACCCGGTTCAATCGGTCGGAATGCCCGGTCCAATGGCAGATTTCGTGATAGCCAGTGGCGTAATAGAAATCACCATGCTCGAAGCTGGACCGGTACGGCAGAAGTACCATATCCGGACCCGGCAGATAGCAGGCCTTGTTGCCGCCATGCTTCAGATTCGGCAGGGCCAGGATCTGCTCCGCCAGTTCGTTGCAGCCGCCTTCATCCAGCGCCTCTTCTTCGACAAGCGGCGGTAGCTCCAACCCCTCGCATTGCTCCACGTTGAACACTGTGTAGCTGCGGGCAAAGGGGACCAGCTTCCGCTCTTGTTCGTCATCGGTCAAGGCATCGGGCTCCGCATCGCCGCCGCGGTCCCTGGCGGGCAGGAACTTCCAGAAAACAATGGACGCTCCTTTCTCACCCTTGCGTACATGGCCGCCCAACTGCTCAGCATTGCGATAGGTGAGCCAGCGGGGATCGACATGGCCACGGGCCAGCGCCACCAGGTTGAGCAAGAGGATGTTCATTCCCCGGTACGGCCGGTTAGTGAGCGCATTGCGGAAGGGTCCGAAATGGACCGATTGCCAGGGCTTGGCCCAGGGATTGACGCCGTCTTCCAGGGCGGCGATGATCTTGGCGGTGATTTCTTCGTAGATGGATATTTTTTGATCGTTCATGGTTTTGCTCCTTTGAGTGCAGGGGACAACCCATCGGGTTATCCCCGATGGGTGTCATGCGCTGTGATGGCCGGTTTCGGAAAGGGAGAGGACCTCTTCGCCCACGATCAGATGATCGAGCACCCGGACGTCGATCACCTTGAGGATCTCGGTCAGGGTACGGGTGAGTTCCAGGTCTTCGTTGCTGGGCTGGATACCGCCGGAGGGGTGGTTATGGGCAATGATGACCGACGCTGCATTGAGCGTTAGCGCCTCCTTGACCACCTCGCGGGGATGGACCGAGTTGCGGTTGATCGAGCCCCGGAACATCTCCCGCCAGGCCAGCACCTGATGCCGGCTGTCGAGGAACAAACAGCCGAACACCTCGTGCTCCAGGCCGGTGAGCTTTAGCCCGATGACCTCCTTGGCGGCGGTGGGCGACAAGATGGCGGCCCCACGTCGAAACTGATAACCGCTCAACTTGCGGGCTGCGGAGAGGATGGTTTCCTTGGATGCGGGCTGGTAGACGCCGCAGAGATCTTTGATGTAGAGCATGTGTGCCTCCTATGGACGAAGCACAACAGCCCATCGGGGCAGTGTGCCCCGTCAGGGATTGGTTTGAGTTCAAACAGAGGTCAAGCAGCCTGGCGGACCTCGGCCAGAACGAAATGGCTGAGTTGGGGCGGCTTGTAGAGACGAATGGGTTTCTGGTTGATCTCGCCATGTCCTTGGCGGTCATAGCTGCCGATCCGGCGGTCCTGCCAATAGATCACCCCGGCTTGCAGCCGGAAGCGGTTGCCGTCCACATAGGCCACCGCTGTATTGCCCCGGAGATAGACCCGCCCCCTGATCACCAACTCGTGGCGAACCAGGGCGGTTTGTCCATCGGGGGAACTGATGGTGGTTGTGGTGGTCACCCGGGTTTCCTCGGTGGTGGTGATGCTTTCGGTCTCATCGAGATCGAGCACCGAGGCCAGTTCCCGCTGGCGATACCTGCTCCAGGCAGTGGTGACATCCTCCACCGGCTGCTGGCCGGTGAGGGCCTTGGCCAGCTCGTAGAGCATGCTGTTCTCCGATTCGGAAAGCGCAGCCAGTCCTTGACCCGAGAGTTCGCCCTCAACTGCGAGCGAGGTCTCCATCTTCTGGGCCATGAGGCTGAGCGCCTTGTCCTGCATGGTTTCGGCATAAGCCAGGTAGAAGACCCGGACCGGCAGGTTCTGACCAATCCGCCAACTACGGCGGCTGGCCTGCCTGAGGGTGAACACCGAATAGCCGCACTGGAAGAAGACGATGGTCGGGAAGTCCAAAAGATCCAGACCGGTCTTGACCAGGTTAGGGTTGCAGAGCAGACAGTCGTACTGGCCGGTGGCGAGGTTTTCCTTCAGCCAGTCTTCCCGCTGTTCCGGTTTGACCGCCTGGCCCCGGAGTACCAAAGGGGCAAAGCCATGATGGTGCAGCTTGTCCACCAGGGTGGGCACCAGGTCACGGGTGCCGGTGTGTTCGAGGAAGACCGCCACCTTACGGTCCTGTTTGCGTTCCGTGGCCAGGATCTCCAATAGCCGCTTTTCCTTGGCCAGAAGGTTGATCTCCAGGGCCGGAGCCGAGGCGATCAGTTCTTCCACGCCGCCGCGTTCGAGATAAACCCGTTCGCCGAAGCGGCAACCATCCGGATAAGCCAAGAGGCTTTGCAGCATCTTGCCCAACAGCCGCATG
>JAUWAH010000085.1 GCA_030602145.1 Desulfobulbus sp. | reverse complement strand
CCAGCGGCGGCAACAGGGCGCCAAAGAGTGGCAGAAGGACGAGAGCGAGCAATTCCATGGAGACGAAGGACTTGTCAGGCCAACTGGGGGATTGTTCCGTCGGCTTGGTCCGCGTGGGACCGGCAGCCGGGCGGATGGTCGAGTCCCTAACTTGCCATAAATGGCCTGGCGGGGCAATCCTTTCCGGTCAACTCCCGTCGGTTCCGGGGAACAGGTCATCGACCATCGTCGCGGCCTCGGCCAACCATTCGGCCCGCTGTGCGGCGCTGCTGGTCACCACCACGCCGAAGGTCCGCCGGACGAAGCGGTCCACGCCGCACAACCCGAAAATGCAGTTTTTCCAGAGGGTTTCCAACGGATCGCCGAACACCGCCCGTTCCCGCTCCGCCTCGGTGTTGGAGGTGTTGAACACCAGGGCGGCGCGCGCCTTGAGCAACCCCACCGGCACGCCCTCGCCGGAGTCGCCCTCCAGGAACGTATAGGCCACGCCCGGCCGGATCACCCGATCGACCCAGCCCTTGAGAATGGCGGGCGGCATGCCCCACCAGTTGGGATGAATGATGACGATCCCGTCGGCGGCGGCGATCTCCTCGCAGTGGCGGGCGATGACGAGCGGCAGCGGCGCCTCCCTCGGGATTTCCCCGCCGGGCAGGACAGCTTCGAAACCTTCCCGATAGAGGTCGTGCACCACCACCGCATGGCCAGCCGCGGTCAGCCGGTCCACCACGGTCCGGGCGATGGCGTGGTTGAAACTCCCCACGTCGGGATGGGCGAGGATCACCACGATGGTCATGGTCTTCTCCTGGGCAGCGACAGGCCGGCCCGGATCGTTTCCGCCGATGAGACCTCGGCGAACGGGCCGTCAAGTGCCGCCATATAGGCCGCCTGGACCTGGGCGGCGGGCACGGTCACCCCGGCAAAGGTCAGGTCCCGGGTGGCGCAGGCGTCATGGGCCAGCACACAGTTGAAGCCCAGGTCCGTAGCCGCCCGGACGGTGGTGTCGATGCACATGTGGGTCATCATCCCGGCGATCACCAGCCGGGTGACCTGCCGCCTGCGGAGGTGTTCGAGCAGTCCCGTCTGCCGGAAGGCACTGGGGAAATGCTTGATCACCACCAGTTCGCCGGCCTGCGGCGCGACGCTTCCATGGAAATCGACCCCATCGGTTTCCGGGAGGAAAAAGGTGGCCCCCGGCCGGGTAGCGATATGCTGGACATGGATCACCGAAAGATCGTGCCGGCGAAACCCATCCGCCAGGCTTGCCGCCGCCTGGCCGGCCTCCAGGCCGCCGGCCAGTTCCATGGCGCCGCCGGGAAAATAATCGTTCTGGATGTCGATGAGCAAGAGTGTCTGGTTCATGCCGGCGCTCCGGGAAGAACAAGGGGTTGATCGGTGCGGGAACCGGCATCCCGGAGGTTGATCCGGAATGCCGGCATCGGGCGGGTCGGTGAATGGAGGCTAGGCGCGCAGGATCGTGGACCGGCGCAGGGGATCGTCGCTGGCGACCCGGCCGGTACTCAGGCAATCGAAGATGTGGTCAAAGACCACGCCCGGCCGCCCCGGGGTCCGGCCGCTACGGAAATAGCTGTGCCCCTTGGGAAAGTCGTAGATGTTGTTGACGTCGTCGCAGTCGACGATATAGACGTTGTGCGGTGTCAACTCCATGTTCTCCGGGCCGCTGTGGCCAAGTCGGCGGGAGGCGATCTTGTTCTTCAGGTTGGCCGCCTTGCTGCTGCGCAGGGCCAAGTCGTCGGAGGCGTAGTAGACGACGACGTTGCGCGAGGCGTCGCAGATCAACTGCCCCTTTTCACCGCGATGGATCGATTCGTTCTCGATGTCCGCCGCCACCAGGAAGGTGTTGCGGAAGAGCAGCGGCACGCCGTCGGCCAGGTCGTACTTGTCCCAGGCGGCCAGGGTCTCGCGCAGGACCCGGTTGCCCATGGAATGGGCCAGGATGTTGATCCGCTTGAGGCAGGGATCGTTTTCCGGATCGTTCTCCTCGGAATTGCGCCATTCGGCAAACCGCTGCAGGGCCCGGGCAAAGGAGGTGGCGCTGGCGTCCGCCGCCTTCTGATCGTCCCAGTAATCCTTGATGATGCCCAGGTCGTTGTCGCAGGGCCAGATGACCGGCACCACCAGGACTTCCTGCTTGCTCTTGGCGTCGCACAGTTCCTGAAACTCGGCGGCTGCCTTGAACACGTCCTCGGGCAGATTTGAGTAGCCGTGGATGTAGAGAAGCAGTTGCCGGTAGGGAGCCTTCTTCAGCTCCAGCATGAACGGGTCACGGCCGACGGTGGTGATGGCGCCGTTCGGGTCCCGCCGGCAGGCGAAGACCACGTTGCTGGGCGCGTTATTGTTCAGGTCGAATTCAAAGGCGCGACCGGGTTCGAGATGCAGGGCACCCTTGGGATACCGGTTGGTCAGAAACAACATGGCTCCACTCCTGGCGATGAAAGGTTGTTCTTGGGGTTGGGCCGGGGTGGTCACCACGGCCGGTGCTGGTTGTTCGGCGACGGTGGGGGCAACCGCCTCAGACCGCCACAGTGCCGCCTCGGCCTCGCGCCGACGCCGCAATCCGGCCAGTTCCTTACCGCCGGCCTTGGTCCAGCGCATCATCTGGGCCGAAACCTGGTCAGGGTTGCCCTCGTTGAGCAGCCGGAGCAGGGTCGACTTTTCCAGGGCGCCGATGCCGACGTTGTAGGCAAAGCTGACCAGGGCGCAGAACTGGGTATCGCTGATCGGCACCTTGACCGCCCGTTCCACACCGGCGGCAAAGCGGCGGACATCGTCGGCCAGCAGGGTGTCGGCCTCATCCCTGGTGATGCCGGCGGGATAGACGGCCCGGGCCTGGGCCTTGTTGTCGGCTCCCTTGAGCATCTTGCCGTCCGGACCTGTGACCACGTGCCCCCAGCCGATGGTCCAATACCCGGCCGGACAGAGATAGGGATCGAGGTTGACCGTGGTCGGATCGCCGTCCAGGATGCCTTCGAAAGCCTTGATCAATTCCACCGCCTGACTGAGGTCTCGCGCCATTGTTCGCTCCCTGTGAAAAGGTGTGGTGCATCCCGGTCGTCCTCCGGGATGATGGTTGAACCGGTGGGGCGGGCTGCACGTCGCCGCTCTTCTCCCCCGGGGACCCGCCCCGTTAGACCGCCCGGCCACCTGGCAAGCTTTCGCCTATTTTTCGAAAAATTCAAGGGGGAAAAAACGAGGAGATAATGGAGAGCGGAATTATCCACTGCAAAGTCCGATCCAGAGAGTGTTCGCCCTTGATGGTTCCCACGCTCCGGCGTGGAGGGTTGCGTCTGCTCTCCCCAATCTGAAGCATGCAAGCGATCACCCTTCAGCCTCGCAAAGCAAACCCCGCCGTTGTCGTTCGACAGGCCCGGCGGTTACTTGCCGCCCGTCTCGCCCGGCTGCACCACCACACAGCGCATTTCCGGTGCTCCATGACCCCAGACGACCGTGGCCTCGCCCTGGTGCTCCCACAACGATTCGTTGCGGCCCTGATAGCGAGCGCCGCTGGCGCTGACCTGCTGGAACATCAGGGAGACCTGGTCGCCACGCTCGGCGATCAGGGTGCCCGGCTCGGTCTGGAAATAGGTGGCGATCACCTCGCTGCCCGGTTGGTCGTCGCAGCGATAGGTCACCGGACCGATGGACGCGACCAAGCGATAGCGGGCCTGCAACTCGGCGATGCGCAGCCGGTAGCTGTCGGCCACGCATTGCCGCTTATCCGCACTCTTCCAACAGTCGTTGCGGCCCTTGACCCAGCCGCGCTGTTCGGCCCTGAGCACCGGTGGATGCTCGTTGACTGCCTTTTTGCCGGCCTCCCGGTAGGTCTGCGCCAATTGACGATCCAAGCCGATCAGTTCCTGGTCTGCGCAGATCATCGCCTCGATGCTTCCGGCCTCCACCTTGGCGCAATCGAAGCTCGGCCCACCGGCCAGGGCACTGCCCGCCAGCATGCCCCAACACACCAACAGCCAGCACAGGGATCGACAATGGCCCCAGAGATCACGGGATTGCATGGGGAACCTCCTTTTCCACTTAATTTCAGGTTCAATCGACCAAGACATGATGCGTTCAGATGCATATCGCGGGCCTGGCCCGCTCCTACGGTCCTCTTCGTGTGCACGATTGTAGGAGCGGGCCATGCCCGCGAACAAGATGCAGCATTGTTGCTCAATCGCTTCCAGCCTGCAAAAACGAATCGGCGTCGGGGCTCGATTTTTCTTTTTTCTTATTGCCCTTGGTGACCGGTAAACGCTGGACATATTGTTCATAAAGGACGAACAGAAAGGCGACCCGTTCGGCCTCGGATTTGAAGTCGCGACGGCCGTAGGCGGTGTCCACCGCCCGGTCAAGTGTTTGATGCGCCTTGAGCAGCGCCGGCGGCATGGTCAACGGATCGTAGAGATCGGCCAGCGAGGCGTCGGGAAACTGGGCACGGGCATCGAGCACCGCCTGGGCAGCGGCCTCGATAGTCTCTTGCTGTTTCACGCTCGGATTCTCCGGCCAAGGGAAGTTGTTGTAGACGATGCCACCGGAATAGCGATAGTCGCTTTTCAATCTGCCACAAACGGTACGCATCCAGGCGTTGTGCATCGAGGATGAAAGAACGCCGAATTCATAGAGCCCGGCGCGGGGAATAATCAGGCACAGATTACTTGCAATCACATTTGCCGGCATAAACCCGAGCGGAATAAACTGCCTTCGTTCCGAGGAGACGCTTGGAACAATAATATACTCTACGTCCTCATGAGAGACGAAAGCAAATTGAGATGGAATTTCAGCTAATAGCCTTGTAGCCTCGCGATTACTTGCAAGGCGAAAATCTCTCACAGCCTGTAACCGTTCCAGTATTTTTGGATGCAGTTTTAATTCACCAGGGTTTGCATCCTTCAACCAAAGGCAATAACGCTTGATATTATTGAGAAACTCTACTGACCCCAAAAACAGCCTCACAAATTTTCCTGCCTCTGGTTCCGAAGAAAGAAATTCCTCTTTTGCCTCGGGGCTCAGAATCAAACCACCACCATCAATCGGTTGATTACCAAATTTCATGATAGGCACACATGAAATTGGCTCGCTCCTTTTGTTGATTATTACATCCGCTGCATCCACCAAGTACGGATTGATGGTGCGCGCTGGCATCCGCTGCGGCTCGCCCTTGATTTGTTCGTATTCGAACAGCCATTTCGGCTGAATATCCTCGGCGGCAAAACCGACGATGACGCAATGCACCGCTGCCTTGCCCCGCGCCTCGTTGTTCCACTGAAAGGTGCGATGGGCGAAGAAGATGCGCATACCCTGCGCGAGCATCCAGCTCCACAGTGCCCCCACCTGCTCGCCCTGACAGATGGAATTGGTGGAAACGAAGGCACAGCGGATTCCGGTGCCCTGGATCATCCGCGCCGCCTTGACGTACCAGGCGGCAACAAAATCGAGCAGCACGCCGTTTTTGATGCCGTCGAACACCTGGGCCACATCGGCTCGTTGCGCATCATCCAGGAACTTGGCACCGACAAACGGCGGATTGCCCAGAATATAATTGAGTTGCTCCGCCGGGATGACCTCGTTCCAGTCGATCCGCAGGGCGTTGGCACAGACGATGTTGGCGCTCGATTGCAGCGGGATGCGGGCGAAGTAGAGGCCGAACTCCTCGGAGACCAACTGGTTCATCTGGTGGTCCATCAGCCAGAGGGCCACCTGGGCGATCTGCGCCGGAAACTCCTCGATCTCGATACCGTAGAACTGATCGACATCAAGCTGAATGAGGGAATGCACGGCCAACAACTGCTGGCGGGGATCGCGGGAGGCGCGGAGTACGTCCAGTTCCAGCAAGCGCAGCTCGCGGTAGGCAATAACGAGAAAGTTACCGCAGCCGCAGGCCGGGTCAAAAAAGGTGAGCTGCCGCAGCTTCTTGTGGAACTCGAACAGCCGATTGCGGTTGTTTTTGATCCGCTCGAACTCCTCGCGCAGGCTGTCGAGAAAGAGCGGCCGGATCAGCTTGAGGATGTTGGTTTCGCTGGTGTAGTGGGCGCCCAGGTTGCGGCGGGCTTGTTTGTCCATGATCGACTGGAAGAGCGAGCCGAAGATGGCCGGCGAAATACGGCTCCAGTCGAGGGCGCAGCAGTCGAGCAGGGCCTGGCGCATGGCGCGGTCGAAGCCGGCGGGCGGCAGCAGTTCGGCAAAAAGCTTGCCGTTGACGAAGGGGAAAGCGGCCAGTTGCTCGTCGAGGTTGGTCAGCCGCTTGCCTGGCGGGGTGTTGAGCACATGGAACAGGGTGCCGAGGTGGTGGGCCAGATCGGCGCCGTCGTCTCCGGTGCGTTGTTCGATGTAGTCCTGGAACTGCTGGCGCTCGAAGATACCGGTATCCTCGGCAAAAAGGCAGAAGAGAATCCGCACCAGATAGACTTCCAGCGGGTGGCCGTCGTAGCCCACCGCCTTCATCTGGTCGTGCAGCCGCCCCATGCGTTCGGCGGCCCTGATGTTGACCGGGTTCTGTTCCTGGATCTTGTGGGTTTGGTAGCCGGCGACGAAGCCGAACAATCTGACGTTCTTGTGCAGATCGGCCAGGGCAAACTCGTGCTGCTCGTCCTCCTCCAGGTCATAGAGGCGAAAACGGGCGAAGTCGGAGACCAGCACGTACTTGGGCAGGTCGCGCTCCGCGATGCCGGGAAAATAGTCGAGCGCCTGAGTGTAGGCGCGGTCGAGGTCGCGGCCGCGCGACTTGTGCTCGACCAGAAGAACACCCTTCCAGAACAGGTCGATGAAACCCTGGCGGTCGCCGAGCTTCTTCACCGGTTCCTCGAAGGCGGCTACCCGTTTGCGGCTGATGCCGAAAATGTTGAAGAAGTCGTCCCAGAAGGATTTGGCTTCGGCCTCTTCCGAGGATTCGTCAGCCCATTCCTTGGTAAAGGCCAGGGCGCGGCTCCTGATTTCATTCCAACTCAAGGGCATGGGGGGTCCTTTGTCTATGCACCGTTGGCGGGTTGGACAAAACGAACTTCAATGATGAATTCGCAAAAAGTTCGAAACAACGTCACTCACGCGCAGGCGGGAGTCCACAACCAATTGAGAGCGCCAGATTTCCGCCTGCGCGGGAGTGACGGAAAGGGGAGACTCCAGACGTCTCCTCCTTTTCACGAGCGCATCAGCCATGGAAAGAACGCTTTCTGCTCACTAGGGCAGAGTGCTCGCCCCCCCAGAAGGACATGGAAAGAAAATATCCCCTTGGCCTGCGGATTTGAACGAGGCCAAGAATCGTTCATGGCGTGGCTCCGATCTGCATCTCCAGGGTCAGGCTCGAGTCGGGACGACAGTTGGGCGGGGCGGGTCTCACCTGCCGCTTGATCCGCACCGCTTTGCCGCGCAGCCATTTGTTGAACTCATCGCGACCGACGGTTTCCCTCATCTGGTCGGCGCAACCAGATTTGATGCTGATCGCACCCTGCGAAGAGAAAAACTCGATGTCCGGGCCGTCGATCCGCAGGGTCACTCCCCGGCTGTCGCTGCTCCCGCTGACCACGCCATCGGCGCGGCCGGGGTACTCCTCGCCGTCGGCGATTTGCCAGAGTTCAAACTGCTGCCACTGGCTGCACACCGGCGGCGAACCGCTGTACTTGGCGCAGCCACGGCCTTTGAACCGGACCACGTCTATCTCGGTGGACAGGGTGTGGATGGTATACTCTTCGCGTCCGGCCGAAAGGCCGACGATCAGGTTGCCGACAAAGGTCTCCCGGATGGTGTAGCTGATCTCCTGCCGCACCTTGCCGTAGAAGGTGGAGGAAGAGGCCCCCTCGATGGTGATCGACCCGTGGAGGGGGATGACCTGCCGTCCCGACCGGGCGATCGCCTGCCGGCGGCGAAGGATCTCCTCCTCCGGTGTTTCGGCCTGCGGCCCCGGCACCGGCGGCGGGCCCGGTCCCCGGACCGGAGCCGGGGCGGTCCGGAGCCGGGCCTGCGGCGGCGTGCATTGGCGGGCATACCGCTTGGACACCCTCTCCACCTCGGCCCGCATCCTGGCGGCTGCCTCCTTGCCCGGCTTCTTGCCGATGGCCGCTTGCAGGGTCTTGATCCGCGCCTGCATGGCCGAGCAGGATGTCGGCTCGGCGGCCTGTCCCGGTCCAGCCGGGCAGACGAGAGCCACCAGCACCCAGGCAATCAGG